>JBEBUO010000011.1:0-22569 GCA_040393285.1 Taibaiella helva
AGGAAAAATACAAAAAAGATGCCACATTTTGCACCGTTTAATATTTCATTTCTAAAATATGAATTTTGCTACTGGATTTTAGCGGGGAGGTTTTGGGAGTTAATGCAATGGCTTATAGATCAAATTAGTCGAACTGGAACTCAATAGTCATATTGTAATCATGTTCTCAAAGGTAACCGATTGGTATGCGGTTAGCATACTCTATTTATGTATCGTATCCAATACTTTATGTGCTTTAAACACGTATTGATGTACCAGTGAGTAACGCATTTCGACTATCCGGCATTTTCGTTCGGTCACCACAACTTTTTATTGCAATGCCTCTTCAATCACCTCACCCACACAGGCATTGGGCTCCTGTATGTGCAGCAGGGCCGCCAGCGTGGCCGCAATATCTGTCATATGCCGCTTCTTAAAGCTTTCACCCTGCCGTATACCCCATCCATACCATAACAGGGGAATGTGTGTATCATAAGGGTTCCAGCCACCATGGGTGGTTCCGGTGGTCGCATAAGCATCATACCATCCCGGATGCAGCACCATTTGCAGTGCACCGCAACGGTTACGGAAATACCCGTTTACCGCCATGGTGTACAGGTCGGAAGGATGGTTATGGTTCGGTTCTTCCATATCAAATACAGTGGTTACACCATCCTGCTGCCGGAGCCAGGAGGAAGTCCGCTGCTTCACCTCATCGCGGTTCAGTCCCCTCTTCCGGATGCGTTCTTCATTAAAATACACCTGGTAATTGGTCATGATGCTTACAAGGGAGTCATGGCCCAGCTGACTGGCCAGATAGCTGTTTAGTTGCTGCTGAAAGGGCGTAAACTTCAGTCCCCCGGCCGGCAGGCGATGATCATTCAGGAACACCGTATTGTGTGCGCCTCCATGATCGGCAGTAAGGAATACCGTGTAATTGCCGGCACCTAATTTTCGGTCCAGAAAAGACAGCAATAAGGCAATATCTTTATCCAGGCGCAGATAGCTGTCCTCAACTTCTATGGCATTAGGACCGTATTGGTGCCCTATGTAATCGCTGCTGGAGAAACTCACGGCCAGGAAATCAGTAAAACCTCTGCTGCCCAGTTGCTCCCCTTCTATACAAGCCTCCGCCATCATGCGTACAATCGTATTGCCATGGGGTGTGACCCTTATAGCCCCTTTATCCTTTCGGTTTACGGCGTTTACAGTAAGGTGGGGAAATACCGGCTTCTCTTCTCCTTTTACCGCCCCTTCGTAAGGGTTATCGTCGGCAGTGCTTTGCACATAGGTCGCGATGGGATAAAGGGTGTTCCAGTTGAGCGACATCAGGCTGTCGCCCACATTTCTTTCATTAAACTGTTGCAGCCAGGCAGGTAACTGCTGCATATAAAAACTGCTGGAAATAAAATGTCCGTTGCCTCCGTCATACCAATAGGCAGCGTTGGCGCTATGGCCTGCCGGCAAAATGGCGCCGCGGTCTTTTATAGAAATACCGTAAGTACGGGAACGAAAGTTGGTAGCAAGCCGCAATTCATCCGTGATCGTAGAAGCCAGCATGTTTCTGGGACTCATCAGGCCCGCTTTACCACCACCTACACTTTGCACCGTGGTGTCTTCTGTACAGTACCATGGCCTCCCCGTACGGTTATCGATCCAGTCATTAGCCACAATGCCATGCAGGGCAGGTACAGAGCCGGTGTAGATACAGGTATGGCCCGGAGCGGTATAGGAAGGCAGATAATTGATATAAGTCTTCTGACAGTTAAATCCCTGCTCCATAAGCCGACGGAAGCCGCCGGCTTCATAACGGTCCTGAAAGCGATACAGGTAATCCCAGCGCATTTGATCCACTACGATACCCACCACCATTTTAGGTGCCGATTCAGGGCTTGGGGGCTGCGTATAGGCCGACAAGGATAGCAACAACAAGGAAAAAAGTAATAAAAAGCGCTTCTTCATAGTATAAATTATAAATATAGCTTAAGGATAAAGACAAAGGTCTGTAAAATTGGACAAGGCCACCAATAATAAATGATTAAGCATCTGGTTCCAGGCCGCCGGGAGCGGGTATGGACGAAGCCACCAAATAAAACTGGTTTATATGCGATTTTTCCCTTAATTTGAAAGCGAGTAAGGCAGGACTACAGGCTTTTTTGGCTCATAATGCCTATAAAATTATCTTTGTAACCCTAATACGGAAAAATATGGGCAAATCGCAAACGAAACAATCGGTAAAGAATAATATATCATTTGATGATTTCAAGGCTGAGGTGCTAAAGGATTACGAGCTTGCGGTAAGCAGCCGGGAAGCCAGTCTCATTGGCCGACGTGAGGTGCTGACAGGAAAAGCCAAGTTCGGCATTTTTGGCGATGGTAAGGAACTGGGTCAGATCGCATTGGCTAAATGTATGCAGCCGGGCGATTTCCGTTCGGGGTACTACCGCGACCAAACCCTGATGTTTGCTACCGGGATGAGCCATGTGGAGCAGTTTTTTGCGCAGCTGTATGCCAATCCGGACATCAAGGAAGAGCCTGCCTCTGCAGGGCGCATGATGAACGGCCACTACGGCACCCGTACCTTAGACGAGTCGGGTGCGTGGAAAAACCTGATGGCGCAGATCAACTCCACCAGCGATATTTCCCCTACAGCCGGACAGATGGTGCGCGGATTAGGTGTAGCCTATGCCTCTAAAATGTACCGTCATGCGGAAAGCCTTAAATCGGGCTTTGAACAGTTTAGCAATAACGGAAATGAAGTGAGCTTTGTGACCATTGGCGATGCCTCGACCAGTGAAGGCTTGTTTTGGGAAACCATGAATGCTGCAGGTGTGCTCAAAGTACCACTTGCCGTTTGTGTGTGGGATGATGGATATGGTATTTCGGTGCCACGCGCTTATCAAACTTCTAAAAACTCCATATCCGAGGCACTTTCCGGCTTACAGTATGATGAAAAGCTAGGCAGCGGGGTGGAGATCTATCGGGTAAAAGGTTGGGACTATGCCGCCCTGGTAGATACCTTCCAGAAAGGCATTGCCCGTGTACGAGAGCATCATATTCCCGCACTTTTCCACATCCAGGAAGTAACGCAGCCCCAGGGCCACTCCACATCCGGATCGCACGAACGGTACAAGAGCAAAGAAAGGCTCGAATGGGAAAAGGAAATGGACTGTGTAAAGAAACTACGGGAGTATATCCTGGAGAACGCTATAGCTACGGATGAGGAACTGGAGGCAGTGGAGACCCGCGCCAAAGACAAGGCACGCGAAAGTAAACAGACTGCATGGGAAAAATTCCTGCAACCCATAAAAGAGCAAATCGAACGGTTAAGTACTTTAGTCGGACAGGTCGTGAGTGAGGGTAGTGAAGGAGCGGCGCAGGCGGCCACTTTGTTGCAGGAGTTGAAAGCCATTAAAGAACCCATACGTAAAGATGTATTACGTACTGCGCAGCGTATTTTAAAATTGACTATCGGCGACAGCCAGGCAGTGCGTAACCTGCGTCAATACTACCAGGAGCTGAGAGAAGAGGCGAAAGATAAGTTTAATTCGCACCTCTACTCCCAATCCGAACAGGCCATTGCGCGGGTAAAAGAAGAAAAAGCACAGTTTAGTGAAAACAGCCCTATGCTGAATGGATTTGAGATCCTGAATAAGTTCTTTGACCACACCTTCGCCACCAATCCGGCGGTGTTTGCGTTTGGCGAGGATGTGGGCAAGATTGGGGATGTGAACCAGGGCTTTGCCGGATTGCAGGAAAAGCACGGGGAATGGCGCATTTCTGATGCAGGTATACGGGAAGCAACCATAGTAGGCCAGGGCCTGGGTATGGCTTTGCGTGGCTTGCGTCCTATAGCAGAGATTCAATATCTGGATTACCTCTTATATGGCCTTCAGCCGTTGAGCGACGATGTAGCTACCCTGCAATACCGTACCAAAGGAGGACAAAAATGCCCCCTTATTATCCGTACACGTGGACACAGGCTGGAAGGTATATGGCATAGTGGTTCGCCTATGGGGATGATTATCAATGCTGTAAGAGGTATGCATGTATGCGTGCCACGCAATATGGTGCAGGCGGCAGGTATGTATAATACCCTGCTGCAAAGCGACGAACCGGCTATTGTGGTAGAATGTCTGAACGGCTATCGCTTGAAAGAAAAAATGCCGGACAACCTGAATACCTTTACGGTACCTTTTGGCATACCTGAAATATTGCAGGAAGGGGAAGATGTCACCATCGTTTCCTACGGTTCTACCCTCAGGGTAATTGAAGAGGCCATAGCACTTTATCTGGCACCGCAGGGTATTAGTTGTGAGCTGATAGATGTACAAACGCTTTTACCCTTTGATACGGGACATCGTATTGTGGACTCCCTTAAAAAGACCAATCGTATTGTATTTATTGATGAAGACGTACCAGGCGGCGCAGCCGCTTATATGTTCCAGCAGGTGATGGAACTACAGGGCGGATTCCGCTGGCTGGATGTGGCACCACGCACGATATCGGCCCAGGCACACCGGCCGGCGTATGCCACAGACGGGGATTATTTTTCCAAACCCAATGCAGAAGATATTGCAGGCGTCATCGAGGAAATGATGGCAGAATAGCCTCCGGGACTTTCCATATACCAACGCACGGACTTTTTGCGAAAAGTCCGTGCGTTTTACTATTGTAATAACTTTAAATGAATGCATATTATCGTCGTATTTATATGCCGGTACCTATGATGCGCTGCTTATTATTGCTTACTTTTGAAGTCCATTAGCTTTATCTGTTTATGCAACAATACCAGCAGCTACTCCAACATATTTTAGATCACGGTGCGGTAAAAGGTGATCGGACGGGAACAGGAACCCTGAGTTGCTTTGGCTATCAGATGCGCTTTGACCTGCAGGAGGGCTTTCCCATGGTCACCACCAAGAAACTGCACCTCAAGTCCATCATTCACGAACTGCTGTGGTTTCTGAAAGGAGATACCAATATTGCCTACCTGAACAATAATGGCGTAAAGATATGGGATGAATGGGCCGATGAACAAGGTAACCTGGGGCCCGTTTATGGTAAACAATGGCGTAGCTGGTTAGGTGCAGATGGTCAGGTGCATGACCAGATCAAAGATGCCTTGCATCAGATCAAAAACAACCCCGACAGCCGGCGTATTATTGTGAATGCCTGGAATGTGGGTGAGCTGGCGGAAATGGCATTGACCCCATGCCATGCGCTGTTTCAGTTTTATGTGGCTCATGGAAAACTGAGCTGTCAGCTCTATCAACGAAGCGCTGATGTGTTTCTGGGCGTACCCTTTAACATTGCTTCATATGCGCTGCTGACGATGATGATGGCCCAGGTATGCGGACTGGCCTACGGCGAATTTATCCATAGCTTTGGGGACGTGCACCTGTATAGCAATCATGTGGAACAGGCACGCCTGCAGCTTACCAGGCAGCCATTTCCCTTGCCGGTGATGAAATTAAATCCGGACATCAACAACCTGTTTGATTTCACCTACACAGATTTTACGCTTGAACAGTACCAGGCCCATCCGCATATTAAAGCACCGGTGGCTGTATAGTCGTTACCCGGTGTATTTTGTTTACCGAATCTTATGTTTCCTTCACCGAAATAGCTTTGTACCGGCTCGCGCCGCTCTTTAATTTTGCTTGTAACAAAAAACTAAATACGATGAAAAAGCATTTACTCTTTACTTTATTGCTGGCCGTAACCTTGGGAGGCAAGGTGATGGCCCAGGAGTTTGTACCTGCCCTGACCGAAACCCTTCAGAAATTTCATGCCACTGAAGATCAGGGTGAAAAACTGAACCAAAGTAACCGGCTGGACCTGATTGCGAAAAAGTTCAACACGGAATGGTCCGCAGCCTATTATGCAGCATGGAGCAAAATATTGCTGAATTATGAAGAGCCGGATAAGAACAAAAAAGATGCCTTGCTGGATGCGGCAGATGATTGGTTAAAAACTGCGAGCGAACTTGCGGACAAAAGTAATGCCCTGCAACAAAGCGAGCTTCATGCGTTGCAGGCGATGGTGGCCAATGCCCGTATTGGCGTAGAGCCGGAAAAGCGCTGGATGAAATACGGTAAACCTTTTAACGATCATTTGGAAGAAGCTAAAAAGCTGAATCCCGATAACCCGCGCATTTATTTTTTAAAAGGCACCAGTCTTTTTTATACGCCGGCAGCCTTTGGTGGTGGTAAAAAGAAAGCGCTGGAGTATTTTGAGCGGGCGGCTGCTCTTTTCCAGAAGGAAAACAAGGAAGATATCACGGTGCCGACTTGGGGTACAGAAATAAATGAGTATTACATTAAGGAATGCGCGGCTGAATAGCTATTACGCTGACCTTAAAGAAGGCTGCTCTTGTGTTCGCAGGAGCAGCCTTCTTTTTGTGCGTATTATCGGTGTTTTTTTATTTCTTTGTGGCTTATCTTTATTTCTATGCTAAAAAATGTGTTTCTGAACATGATTATTTCAAAACGTCACTTCTTGCTCAGTCTTTTACTGTTGGCATGCCTGACTCCGGCCTTTGCACAGAAGTATAAAGTATTGATGACCACTACAGAGGGAAAAATTGAACTGATGTTGTACGATAAAACGCCACAACATCGTGATAATTTCGTAAAGTTGGCCAGGCAGCATTTTTATGACAGTACATTGTTTCATCGGGTTATCCCCGATTTTATGATTCAGGGCGGCGATCCTAAATCCAAGCAAGCATCTGCCGGAATGCAACTCGGTGAAGGTGATGTAGGTTATACCGTTCCGGCCGAGCTTGTGCCGGAATATATCCACAAGCGGGGCGCCCTGGCGGCAGCCAGGGATAATAATCCCCAAAAATCCTCTTCAGGTTGCCAGTTTTACATTACGGTAGGTAAAAAGTTTAATGAATCGGAATTGGCGACCATCAGCAAGCGCACCGGTAAGACCTATACAGATGCACAAAAAAAACTGTATGCTGAGATCGGCGGCACACCTCATTTGGATAACAACTATACCGTGTATGGCGAGGTAACCAAGGGTATGGATGTTGTGGACAAAATTGTTCACCAGCCCCGCAATACTATGGACCGCCCTGATAAGGATCAGCGTATGCTGAAAGTAAGGGTAAAAAAGAAATTCCTGTTTTTCTGGATTTGATGTGTGACGAGGATATGGACGGCGATCGGTTAAAAGACCTGCTGGAGGCTAAAGTCAGGCAGTTTGAACGTATAGATTTTATGGAACATGACCCGGTGTGCATTCCCCACCGGTTTTCCCGTCAGCAGGACAGGGAGATAGCGGGTTTTTTTGCGGCTTTGCTGGCCTGGGGTAACAGAAAAGCTATTATTAACAGCTGTAACCGTCTGTTGATAAGTATGGACAATGCGCCTTATGATTTTATCCTGAACCATCAGGATGCTGATTTAAGGCCTCTTTCCGGTTTTGTTCACCGTACCTTTATGGCAACCGATCTCTTGTTTCTCATCGCTTTTCTGAAACAACATTATTTGAAATTTTCCACATTAGAAAGTGCTTTTTCACAATTTTTACACCCGAATTCCACATCCGTGCAAGAAGCCTTGGCCGGATTTCATCGATATGTCTTTGCGCCCTCCTGGGCTCCGGTCCGTACGCGTAAGCATATTGCTACGCCGGAAAAGAATTCGGCCTGTAAGCGCCTCAATATGTATCTTCGGTGGATGGTCAGGCGCAATAGTGTGGTTGATTTCGGTGTATGGCAAACCATAAACCCTGCCTTACTTTGTTGTCCGCTGGACCTGCATGTGGGGCGCGTAGCCCGTGAACTGGGTATACTGAACCGTAAACAAGACGATTGGAAGGCAGTAATGGCGCTTACGGAAAACCTCAGGATGCTGGATGCAGCCGATCCTGTAAAATATGATTTTGCCTTGTTTGGCATGGGAATTGAAGGAAAAATGGCCGATTTTTTTTGATGTTGGGCTTTTTTTTATAAATTTCCCAACTATTTCGGCCTAAGCCGTAGTCTAAAGAAGAAAATCCGGGCTTTACATGATGTCTGATGACAGGTGTAATGTGTTGGTGTCTCAATCATAAACCATAATTTGGGTAAGATGAAAAAAAATTACAAGATCATTTTCCTGGCATCCTTAGGGCTCCTGTTGGGTTTAGGCAAAGTGTCTGTTACCGCACAGACCATGACGGTGGTAGATAACCAGACCGCCCAGCAACTTGTGGACCGGCTTACCGGTGAAGGGGTAACAGTGCTTAATCCGGTGCTTACCTGTCCGGGTATGTCCAATGGTTCTTTTAGTATAGATGGAACGCATAACCTGGGTATTGATAGTGGTATTGTACTCACCAGCGGACGTGTGATGACAGGTCCGGGAGGAGCAGGAGTGAATGGTGCAAATACGAATAACGGTCCAGCTGCATCAAATGGCGGTGGCTCGGGGGATCCCGATCTTTCCAGTATCGTAACGCAGTCCGTGAATGATGTTTGCAAGTTAGAATTTGACTTTGTGCCTGCGGGTGATAGTATAAAGTTTGATTATGTATTTGCCTCAAGTGAATATTGGGGTTTCTCCTGCTCAAGCTTTAACGATGTATTTGGCTTTTTCATATCAGGCCCTACCTTCCCTACCACACATAATATGGCGGTGATTCCCGGTACCGATATTCCCATTTGTGTAAATAGTACTACTGGTGTGAGTACCGGCGGTCAGTGCACAGCTTTAGATCCTAGTTGTCCTTATTCTCAGTACTATGTAGACAATACCGGGGGAGCGACGACAACCTATGGTGGTTTTACCACTGTGTTTACAGCAGAAGCATTGGTTTCTGCCTGCGATACCTACCATTTGAAATTAGCCATTGCAGACTGTTCGGATAATACTTTGGACTCAGGCGTATTCCTTAAAGCAGGTAGCCTTTCCTCTACAGCCTTATACGTAGGTACTTTCGGAGGCGGAGGTCTGGAATATCCCTTTACCAATACAGTGCGTGGTTGCCCTCCGGGTGTGATTCGCATCAGCCGCAGCGGGGGTAACATCAACCAACCTATTGATATACCTCTGGAGTATCTGGGTCAAGCCCAAAATGGTGTTGACTACGCCCAACTGCCCACAACGGTTACCATGCCTGCTGGAGATAGTGTATACACTTTGTATGTAAATGGCCTTGTGTTAGATGAACCAGTAGGCCCCAGAGATGTTATCGTAAATATCTTATCACCTTATAACTGTGGTAACGGCGAACCGGTAGTACTGGCTTCCGATACCATCATGATTTATGATTCTATTTTTGTCAATATCGTTAACCCCGATACGGCCATTTGTATAGGCGAAAGTGTGTTTCTGCAGTCTGAAGGAGATTCTTTCCTGAACTATACCTGGACACCTAATAACGGCAGCATTGATGATCCTACAGCCTTTGATGTTACGGTTACACCTACCGAACCTACTACTTACAGCGTGACAGTGGCGATTCCGGATATTACCGGATGTCCGCCGGCAACCGCTCAGGTATTTGTAGATGTTAAAGTAACACCGGAAGTGGACGCAGGACCGGATCGGGTAACCTGTGGCCTGGCTATTCAACTGAATGCCGAAACCCAACCATACAACCCGGACGAGACATTTGATTGGCAGCCGTCCTTGTACCTCAATGACGCGAGTCTGCGAAACCCTTTAAGTACACCACTGGCCACAACGACATATGTCGTCAAGGTGAATCCCGGAGCTGTGGGTTGCGATGGCTACGATACGGTAACGGTACGTTTGTTGCCTGATTTTATTGATGTACTTAATACAGATACAGTGGTGTGTGCCGGTACGGAAATCCAGCTTAGGGTGAATGGAGATACCGCCTTTAGCTATAACTGGTCGCCTGAAGATGATATGGCTAACCCGTTGGTAGCTAACACCATACTAACGGCAAACACCAGCGGCTACTATACCCTTACCGCCTCACATGAAGGCTGTGTGGACATGCCTGATAGTTTCTATGTGGAAGTGCAGCCTAATCCGATTGTGAATATCGGTCCGGATCGGGTGATTTGTACCTATGATACCATCCAGATGTACGCCTCTGTGCTGCCTGCAAACTACCCGAATTATACTTACTTATGGGAACCCAGCGATGGTCTTTCTGATTCTACCAGTCAGTCGCCTGTCTTTAGCGGAGATGAGACTGTGCCTAAGATGTGGGTGCGTGTAGAAACCCCTATTGGTTGCACGGGCCTGGATACGATGATGATTGTTGTGAATCCCGGCGATTTCCTTACAGTGTCTACCAATGATACAGGTGCTTGCCCACCGGTTATGATTCCTTTGTATGCTGATGGCGCCAGTACGTACCAATGGTCTCCTGTCTGGGGACTTGATGATGCGACAAGTGCCAGCCCTATTGCTGCACCGGAAACTACTACCGACTATAGGCTGGTCGGTATCAGCGACAAAGGTTGTCTGGATACCCAGCAGGTATTTGTACAGGTATATCCGCAAGCGGTGGTTCACCTGCCTGATAGTGCGCAGATATGGCCGGGAGAAAGCTACCAGATCTCACCTGACGGTAACGCTTTATATTATTCCTGGTTCCCCCCTTCAGGCTTAAGTGCTACCGATATAGCCAATCCTGTGGCGCAGCCCGAGGTACGTACCCGGTATTTTGTTACGGCCCTTACCGAACATGGTTGTGAAGTGGTAGATTCCATAGACATTCTGGTGAATACTGAATCGGTACTGGATGCGCCTAATGCGTTTAACCCCACTACGGGCGAATTCAAAGTGTTGAAGCGCGGCGTGGCCGATCTGGAACACTTCAGGATATTTAACCGTTGGGGTAACTTAGTATTTGAAACCAGTGATATCGATAAGGGTTGGGACGGTACCTATAACGGTAAAGCACAGCCCATGGGGGTATATATCTTCAATATTGAAGCACGTACAGCAAGCGGAAAGGTCTTCCGCAAAGATGGAAATGTTACGCTCGTGCGATAAAGAAAAGCCGCAAACCCGCTGGGGGCGCGGCTTTTTATGTTTATTTGAGCAGTTATTGAACTAAAGTCAAAAAATATTTTGTAAAACTTATGTTTAATCAGATTTTTTTTGCACTTTTATCACCCAAAAAATGTAAGAGTATTTTTTGTGAACCATATTTTGATCAACAAGCTTAACCCACCTAATTATGAAGTGTAGAATTACATTAGCCACGGTTGGCCTTATTGCAGCAGCAATGCTCGGTTCGGCACCTACTCAGGCGCAGGATGTTCACTTTACTCAGTTCGATGCTTCGCCAATGATCCTGAACCCGGCCAACACCGGGGCTTTTAATGGTGAATGGCGTGCTTCTGCAATATATCGCGACCAATGGCGTAGTGTAATAGGCGCTTCTGCCTTTAAAACATTTGCCGTATCTTTTGATATGCCTGTTATCAGAGATATTTCTGTAGATGATTACCTGGCTGCCGGTGTGCAGTTTTACAACGATCGGGCGGGTGACGGTAACCTTTCCAATTTTTCAGCCTTACTGTCGGTAGCTTACCATAAGTTTCTGGGTACTGATGGAAGAAAAACACTGACCGTGGGTTTACAGGGCGGATATGCGCAGAAAAATTTGGACCTGAGTAAACTTTACTTCGGTGATGAATTTCAGGAAGGTGTCTGGAATCAGGGTACATCTGTTGAGTTTAACAACCTGAATACCAAAACCAGTAACTTTTTGGTAAATGCTGGTATCACCTATTCACAAGCCGTGAGCGAACGCTTTGGGTTTGCATTAGGTGCCGGTGTAAACAATATCAATAATCCATTGGAGTCTTTTGACCGCCGCCAGGCATCTAAAGACGTAGGCCTGGGCTTGCGTTATACCGGTCAGCTGGGTGCCATCATCGGTATAACAGATAAATTCTCCCTAAAGCCGGCTGTATTGTTCCAGTCGCAGGTTTCTGCTATGGAAATTGTGGGCGGAAATGAGTTTCACCTGAAAGTGGGTGAAGATTACGAATTGCCTGTAGCTACTGCTATTTATGCTGGTGTATGGTACCGCTATCAAGATGCGGTAATGGCCACCCTGGGCATGGAGTTTAAAGGCTTCAGAATAGGTGTAGGTTATGACTATAACATATCACAGCTGCGTCAGGCCTCTAATGGTAACGGCGGTTTTGAAATCTCGCTGCGTTATATTGCACCAAGCCCTATTGACTTTGCAAGGAAATTGTTGTATCCTTGTGGTCGTTTTTAAACCAAAAGCTTTGATTAGATTTCCCATAAATACATCGATCAGAAAAATTGAATGCAATTAAAAAATTAAAGGACCTGCCGGTTATTTAAAAAAAAATTGGCAGGTTCTTCGTTTTTTATAAATCAATTTTTAACTTTATCGCCTTAGTACCCCCAAAATTATTATTCAACACAACGTTGCATGCACATGAAACGCAAATCGTTACTCTTTTTATTGTCAGCATTCTTACTGGTAGGATTGGTACATGACGAAGCATTGGCTCAAAAGGATAAATACCGCAATAAGGCGAATGATCCGGTAGCAGAATTAGGATATGAGAAAAAGCTGCGCTGGGCCAACAGCCTGTTTAAATCCGGTAGCTATTATAATGCTATCGATTACTACGGTCAGTTGCTACAGGAGCAGCCGCGCAACCCTTATCTTGTGTATCAGCTGGCTGAGTGTTCCTGGCAAATGCGGGATTACATCCCTGCGGCTGAATACTATGGAATGGCGTATGCGCTGGCCTCTGCTTTGTACCCTGAAGCGATCTACAAGGAAGCCTTGATGCTGAAGATGCAGGGCGAGTACACGCAGGCTATTGCCCGTTTCCAAAAATTCATAGACGACAACCCCAAAACGTATAAAGAGCTTAAAAAGAAAGCTGAACGCCAGATTGAAGGATGTAAAATGGCCGCTAATTCCATGAACAATCCTATTCCGGCTAATGTGAAGAACCTGGGTCCTAACGTCAATACTTCTTATACGGAGGCTGCGCCTTATCCTTTGGGCGACACAGCCCTGCTTTTCGCTACAATGAAAACCAACAATCTGGTTGAAGTAGGAAAGGAAAAGCGTGAGGATTATGTGTCCCGCTTTATGGTATCTCATAAATTTAAGCGTTCAGAGGAACGGGATACCTTCCAATGGCCTTTACCTTTCAATGATGGTGCGTTTAATGACCCTAAGTATCATACCAGCAACGGGATGTTTAGTGAAGGCGGTGATCGTTTCTTTTTTACCCGCTGCCTCGAAAATGACAAAAATGAAATGAATTGCCGCATTTTTGTGTCGATCTTTGAAAACCAGAAATGGAGCCGTCCCGAGTTGATGGGTAACGGTATCAATGAAGAAGGATCTTCCAGCACCCACCCTTACATGGCCAAAATCGGGAAAAAGGAAATATTGTTCTTCTCTTCCAACCGGAAGCTACAAAGCCGTGGTGGTTATGACATTTGGTACTCTGTGTACGATCCCCGCCAAAAGTCTTATCGTCGCCCACAAAATGCGGGTAAGCAAATTAATACCAAAGACGATGAAATTACGCCCTATTATGATAACCGGGTAGGTAAGCTATATTTTTCTTCTAATGGCTGGGTAAATATGGGTGGATTTGATGTGTACTCCGCAGATGGAGGTCCATCAAGATATACCAACCTGACCAACCTGGGTTTCCCCATCAACTCCCCTGCAGATGATATGTACTATATCCATGACCCCATGGGTAAACCAGATGCTTATGTGGTAAGTAACCGTATTGGTTCTGTAGCCCTTAAAAACCCTACCTGCTGCGATGACATATGGCGTGTACAGTACGAGCCCAAAATCTATGCTATGGGTAAAGTACTCAACCAGAAAACACAGGAGCCGGTTCGCGAAGTAGTCGTGAAAATGGTAGATGATCAGGGCGACCTGAAAACATTTAACTCCGAAGATGGTGAGTTTCAGTTTCTGACCAGTCGCGGACACAGCTATGTCTTGACTGCCGACAAACAGAATTTTATTTCTACCCGTGCTACTGTGAGCACAGAAGGCATTCGCCGCCAGGATCCGGATGATACTGTTTTTGTAACTATTTATGTAGATAGCATAGCCATAGATGAGAGTTTTGAATTGGCTAATATCCTGTACGATTATGACCAGGCCAGCCTGCGCCCTGAATCTCAGGCTTCACTGGAGAAACTGACGACATTAATGAACGACAATCCATCATTAGATGTGCAGATTTTCTCGTATACGGATAGCAAAGGTACTGCCGCTTATAACCTCAACTTATCGCAGCAAAGAGCTCAATCAGTGGTAGATTACCTGATCAGGAACGGTGTAGAACGAAGCCGACTTTCTGCCAAGGGTATGGGCCAGGCTGATCCGGTGGCACCCAATACGGAAGATGGCAGAGACAATCCCGAAGGCCGTCAACTTAACCGCCGGACTTCTTTTAAAATAGTAACTGATGTACCTACCCGTCGTTTGATCTATGATAGTTCCAAGCCCGGCACTATTGGCGAACAGGAAAAAAATCTACAGATCGGTGAGGATTTTGAAGATGGTAGTAGCGATTCGGAATCCGATTTCGGTAATCCGGGTAGTAGGGTAGAAGATTAAAGAGTGGATCATTGCAAGTATTAATAAATAAGATAGGGCTACCCACGGGTAGCCCTTTTTTGTTTTATTCGCTGGGTAAAGGATCAATGGCTCATACCAGTCCAAACCATGTTTATTTTTTCCTTTTGCTGCGGGAAACGAGATCGGATACTGCTTTACGCTGCATCACATCCGGATTGATATCGGTGAGTAGTTTTATCTTTTGCGGAGCTTCTGACAGGCCGTTTTCCAGGTAGATAAGCGCTTCCTTCGATTTGCCGATAGCCAGTAATGCGCCGGCCTGGTAAATATCAAGTTCCGGCTTGGCACCCAGTACACTGCGCGCGGCAATGACCTGATCAAGCGCTTCTTCGTGGTGTTGTGCTTGTAGCAGTCCCTTGATTAAGGCCAGCCAGGTCCCTTTATTGTTCGGTTTCAGCTGCACCGCATTGCTGAAGCAAACCAGGGCTTCTTTTTCCGCGCCCAAAGCCATAAGGCAATGACCAATAGCCAGGCAATACGAAGCATTCTCCTTATTCAGGTTGAGCGCTACAGAATAGGCTTTGATGGCCTTTTCCCATTGGTGTTCCCTTGAATAGGTTTCACCTATGCGAAAAAATATGCTGTCGTCAGCGGGGTTCAGTTGTACCGCTTGCCTGTAGAAATGACGGGCGCGGTTAAAGTCCTTTTTCTTCTCAAAACAATGCCCCATCGCTTCAAAAATAACATCTTCCGGTTTGCCTAGTTCCAGGTTCTTTTCCAGCGATTCAATGGCTTTCTCGTACCAGCGGAGGCGCATATAAGCATCTGCCATATTCCGGTAAGCAAATTCAAATTTCTCATCAATAACGACACAGAATTCATAGGCATCAATAGCATTTTCGTAAGCCTTAAGGCCTTGAAAGGCTGCGCCCAGGTTAAACCACGCCAGTGCATTATAGGGGTCCTTATCTACGAGTTCCTGATGCAGGAGCACACTTTCCTGCTGCATATTAGCAAAGTCGGCCCAAAAACTGATCTTATGAAGTGCTTCTTCATTACGGGGGTCGATTTCTAACACCCGTTTTAAGGTCTCAAATACTGCTTCAAACTCCTCACATTCATCATATACATCTGTCAGTTCTAGCATGAGCTCGGTTTTTTCACGCCCTTCGAACAGGGGAATGTGCTGCTCTAGCAATAGGGCGGCTTGGTCGTATTTAAACTGTGCGAGATAAATATCCGAGCGTAACAGCACCGTCTCTATCTGCACCTGGTCCAGCTCATCGGCCTTATCCAGTGCTTGCAGTGCCTGTCCGTATTTTTGCGCCTGAAAAAGTACTTCGGCTTTAAGTATGATTATAGAGGAAGAATACGGGTAATAGTGTTGTGCCAGCTCGCAGGCTGCAATAGCCTCGTTTTCATTATTGTTTTGAAAAAAATATTCAATAATGAATTCATAGTCGTCTTCATCGAGAAAGCGACTGCTGTTGCCCTGTTTTATTTGCTCATAGTCGCGCAGCAAATCTTCCATAGAACCGCTGTCGTCGTCCCAGTCATCATCGTTAAACATAAGCGTCCGGTTTTTACAAACTTAACGAATTCATCCCGAATTAACTACCCTACTTTTGCAGATCAAGTGCTTATGCATAAGGTGTTTTAAATGAATGTATTATGTAATAATGCCGGAAACATTCCTGTTCCCGGCATTACTATAGCACGTTGTTTTTTGTTTATGCTTGGATATCTGTTTCGGGCCTTTTTCTTTCTTTGATTGTCATAAAAATAGCCAGTGCAATGAATAAAGTAAGTAAAATACTTCCGACCAGGCCCAGCCGCTCGCCTGTCTCAAAAGCAGGCGGATCAAAGGAGAATTCAATTTTATGGTCGCCGGCAGGTACCAGCAGCCCCCGTAATACATAGTTGGTACGAATGATCTTTGCCTCCCGGCCATCAATAGTAGCCTTCCAGCCTTTAGGATAATAAATGTCCGAAAACACAGCGAAGCCAGCTTGGCTATTGTGACTTTCAAAAGACAAACGTCTTGGGCCGTATTTGGTCAGGCGTACATAAGCCGAGCTGTCCTTACCAATCGTTTCATTGCCGATATCCGCCTGCTGGTTGACCCGCACGATGGCTGTCTGCAAAGGATCAAAATTTCCCGCAGTAGTATCGCCCGGATTTTGTAACGAAGGGGCGTCCAGCGCTTTCATCTCCGCGTCGGCGTCCGGCACCCATTGAATTTCCTGTACAAACCAGGCATTACCACAGGCATCAGGGTTGGCTTGCGCCATGGGTGTGCCGTTTTGGCCAGGTGCAATCAGGTACTTGGTATTCAGCATGTTCAGAACGGCGCTATTGAAGCGTCCTATCTGGTTTTCGATCAGCTCCTGATAGATTTCCATCTTAGCACCGTGATAACCACCTATTGATTTGTGGAAATAAGAGGGTTTAGAATCATTGAAAGGACTGGAGGTGAGATCAAAAACGCGGTAGTAGGGATCTTTATCCTGCATGATCTGTGCATCTACCGGCCGGGGTTGAAACTGCATCGCATAGCTGGCATCATCCAGGTAATGGCTTTTGTTCAGATACCGATTAGCTACGGGAGTGAGGTCGGCAGCAACTAAAATACCGATTCCTGCTATCGCCATTTGCTTGTTGATCTTGCTTTTAGCAAAGGCCCACAACACAGCGCCGGCCAGCAGTACGAAGACAAGGCTACGTAAGGCATCGCTTGAGGCTGCTGCGGAACGGTCTTCACGCAGTGCATTCAACAGCTCTTGTCCTACTTGCGGATTTTGGAATGATTGTCCATATTGTTGTGCTATCTGCGTATCATTTTCCCCTTTATAATCAAGGAAGCCTTGGGTAGCCAGTAGTAGCACCAGGCAAAGCCCGCCGGTGATGATCAGGGCTGTCTTCAGTTTTTTCCAGAGTACTTCCTTACTTATTTTTTCCGAAACGATATCACGTAAGGCCCATATGGCCAATACGGGAAATAAAATAGAAGGAATAGCCAGTGTCATGCTGGGTGTCCGGAACTTGTTGTACATGGGAAAGTAGTCGAACATGAAATTGTTGAACAAGGGAAAATGTTTGCCCATGGACAGGAATATGAAAAACAGACTGATGCCTGCTACCCACCATTTTTTGGGACTTTGTATCACGAGGAGAGCCAGCACTGCTAACAGGCAGATTACGGCACCGAAGTATACCGGGCCGGATAGCATGGGCTGTGGGCCCCAGTAAAGTGGCGCACGGCTGGTCATTTGCGCTACGTAATTCATCGGTACGTTGTAAGCAGCTAGTTTCCGGCCGAAATGGGAATCCGGGCCAATGTCTTCTCCCGAGGCGCCGCCGTACAGATTGGGCACGAGGAGGCAAAAGGTTTCGCCCACCCCATTGCTCCATTGGAAAGCATAATCTTTGTCTAGTCCGCCCGATTGGAGAGATTGGTTATGCGTAAGTTCGCTGGTGCCGCCACGAATGGAGTAAGGGTTGTACTCTTGGGTCATGAGTATGCGCGAGCCATTGGCCAGGAAGGCAAAGGTTGCCGCCAGGCCTAAAGCCAGTGAGGCCAGTATCCAATGTTTGATTTGACCTTTCCTCAGGGCCTGTATGAGATAGGCAACCACCACTACACCTATAACAATGGCGCCGTAATAGATGATCTGGTAATGGCCGGAATCAAAGAAGAAAGCCAATACAAGTCCCGACAGTGCTGCTCCCAGCAGGTAGCGCCCTCGGTAGGCTAGTATAACCCCGGCAAGGATGGCAGGCAGGTAGCTGATATCCAACATCTTTGTGGTGTGGCCGGCGGTAATGATAATCGGATTGTAAGAAGAAAAGGCAAAGGCAACAGCACCGATAAGGCCAATCCAGCGGGGCGCGCGCAACACACAACTGAGGGCATAGAAGCTCAGCATGGCCAAGAGGAAAAAGATGGCGGGATTATTGGGCTCGCCATGGGTATAAAACTGTATGGTATTATTCAGCTTATGGTACCAGTTGGTTTCCGGGTAGTAGTCAATGAGTGACTGAGGCATACCGCCAAACATGTTATTTGCCCATAAGGCATTTTCACCGGTGGCCTCATAATAGTCACGGCTTTCTTTAGAACCCCATAACCAGGTGTACATATCATGCTGGTCAAGCGTGTTGCCCTGAAAAGAAGGGTAGCAAAAAGCACAACTGATGGCGATGAATAGACCTATGATAAGCAGGTGGGGGAGGAATTTTTTGTATCCTTCTGGCTGTTGCATATGTACCATGTTTAAAGTTAGGTGCGGACAAAAATAACTTTTTTCGGGTAGCTTGCATATAGCCCTTGTGTCTAAGCCAAAATGATTTATTTTTGTAAGGTATGAACCGGATCGAAAAGCTGCAGTCGTTTTTAACAGAAAGTCCTGATGATTGTTTCCTCAAACATGCACTTGCCTTAGAGTATATCAAGGAAGGTAAAGAGGATGTCGCCCGGGAGCTTTTTGAAAGTAACCTGACTATTGACCCGGATTACCTCGCTACTTATTATCACCTGGGGAAATTACTGGAGCGCAAAGCTGAATTTTCTGCGGCACTTGAGCTGTATAAAAACGGGGCAATGCGGGCGGTAAACGATGCCCATGCCCGTTCAGAACTGCAAAGAGCAGCCGAAGATTTGGCTGATGAATTATTTTAACAAAAAGCTTACCCAACCTATACGTTGGCGCTTAATGTCTGTATATAACCGGTAAAATCCGGTTATTGGTATGCTGTAAATAAATCGGGTAAAATGCTATGATTTAATACAGAAACCAATTAAATTCGTCAGTGTAATACCTGGATAGGTGGTATACTTCATTAAACAACATTTTAATTTCATAAGGTTTATGAAAAAACTCTTTACATTTAGAACACTATTATTGACAGCTTTTATTGGCTTATGGTGTATCGGAGAATCCAGGGCTCAGTTTCCGGCTTCGTCCTATGGCTTTACTGCGGAGTCAGGAACTTATACTGCCATTCAAAACGGAACCAGTTTCCCGGCAGTAGTAGATGATGATGTACTGCCTACACAGATGGTTCCGATTGGTTTTTCTTTCAATTTCTGCGGTGTTACTTACACACAAATCCGTGCCGGTTCAAACGGATTTATGAGCTTTTCTTCAACAGCAAGTAATACATCATTTAATGATGCCAGTTCATTCAATGTCATTAAACCAGCTTTGTTTTGGCTCTGGGATGATCTGGATGGCGAAAGTGTCTCTCCTGGTACAAGTTCAGCCCAGTATGAGACAACAGGGCCAGTGGGTAGCCGCGTATTTACCTTTGAATATAAAAACTGGGAGTGGAACTGGAGTTCGAACGTGGCCGGCATCAGTGTTCAGATAAAATTATACGAAGGAACAAATGTGATTGAGTATGTGTATGAGCAGGGTTCCTCTCCAGGAAACCCTGGTGGTTCCAGCGGTGCTTCTATCGGGATTTGCGATGGTGCCACTACTTCTACTTATTTATCGTTGAATAATACTACGGCAAATCCTACTGCTTCTTCTACAATATTTACCAGTACTATTACAACCAAACCTGCTACCGGACAAATCTATCGCTTTACGCCACCTGAAAGTTGTGCTACCGTTGCGGGCTTACCTACTTCAGGCACTATTGAGCTTTCCTCTACGGAGATTTGCTATGGTGGTTCTATTGGTATGACGGTAACTACCAATGTGCCTTTCCCTCCTACTATAGGAATAACTTATGAATGGCAGACCTCCCCTACAGGGGCGGCTCCCTGGACTGTATTGGGTACGACTACGGCACCCCAATATAGTACCCCAGCTCCGGCAGGTGATGCTTATTATCGTTGTGAGATATTGTGTAATGGAACTGTATCTGTACTCACCACACCTAGTTCCCCCCTTGTGACTGTGACTAACCCACAGCTTAGCTCTAGTTCAGGTGGTTCCCGTTGCGGCCCCGGTACGGTTGAGCTTACGGCTACTGCTAGTGGTGGTGCTGCTATAAATTGGTATACTGCTCCAGTTGGAGGCGCCAGTTTGAATGAAGGTAGTCCGTTCTCCACACCTTACCTTACGGAAACCACTACCTTTTATGTAGCTGCCAGTATGGGCGGAAGCGGCATTAGCGGCAGTTTGGAAACTATACCGCAAGCTGGTGGTAACAGTTGTGGGGGGGGCGCTATGTTTGACCTTACGCCTACTGCCACTGTCAATATAGACAGTTTTCTGGCCAGGGCTACCGGCGGAGGGGAGGTAAATATATATTATAAGCTGGGTTCTTATGTGGGTAGTGAAACCAATGCGGGAGACTGGACGCTACACGAAACCATACCCACCGGCGGCGCGCCTTATGCGGCCAACTGGCAAAACGTGCCCTTAAGTACACCCCTGACACTGAACGGCGGCCAGACTTATGGTATTTACATCAATTATGCGGCGTCTTATACTAACGGAGATGGAACCAATGAGGACGCAAGTGATGCGAATCTTTTATTTGAAGGTGGTGTAGGGTTATGTAGCTTATTTGGTGGTACGAACAGCCCCCGTATTTTTAACGGAACCATTTATTATAGCGGAGGCGGCTGTGAGGGCGCTCGTGAGCCGGTTGTGGCTACAGTAAATCCAAGTACGGAAGTTACTTATACTTACGACTCTGTTTTGTGTAATGATGCCGTAACACCTATTACTATTACATCTACAATAAATACCTACCCCAGCTATAACTGGACACCTTCTGACTATCTGTTTACAAATGCTGCAGGTACTACACCTTATACCGGTGGCAATGCCAGCACGGTGTATTTCAGAAGTGATGTATCCGGTCCACATGAGGTGTACCTGATGGCCGGCGATCCTACGTTGGCTACCGGATGTACGTATGCGGATACGTTGACGATCTGGGTACAGCCGGGAAATATTAGCCTCAATGCTATGCCGGATACTATTTGTGTGTCTGGTTCGTCTGAGTTGTCCTTGGTGCCTGATACGAACTATTATCCTGGTACCATCCAGTGGCAGGAATCTGCTGACGGCGTAGGTTATACGGATATTGCGGGAGCCAACGATGTTTCCTATACCACACCTGAACTGAGTGATGAGTATTACTATAAAGTAATTGTTTCTGAAGGAAATGGTGTGTGTACTGAGCTGACGAAGCATCTGCTTATAGCCGATCCGCAACTATTGGATCGAAGCGATAGCTTTAATTGCGGACCCGGTACCGTCATGTTACAAGCGGAGGCAAGTCTTAACACCGGATTATTCTGGTACGAAAATGAAACAGGTGGTACACCTGTAGGTACCGGTACTCCATTTGAAACACCTTACCTGCTGGAGACCGATACTTTTTGGGTAGCAGCCGGGGTGGGTGGTTCCAGTACAGAACCTACCTGGATCGGATCCGGAACGGGTACCACCGGTAGCAATCCCAACCCGTTTTATTCCACTTATTATGCTAATAAAACGCAATTCCTGATTACTGCGGATGAACTTACTGCGGCAGGATACACTGCAGGTACCATTCAAAGCATTGGTTTTGACGTGCTGGGTGTGACAACGACCTTGGCGCTGACTAATTTTACGATAACTATGGGGCTGACTACCAGTACAACCTTAAGCACTGCATCGTGGGAAGCGGTTAGTGAGGTTTACACCGACGCGGCGTATACGGTACAACCCAATACAGTGAATCAGTTTGTGCTGACCAACCCCTTCCCCTGGGATGGCGTATCTAATCTGGTTATTGGCACATGTTTTGCTAATACGGGTTGGAATGGAACACAAACCATCCGGTATACCACTGGTTTTTCATTTAACGCGAGCCATTACCATTACGCCGATGATGCTAATCATTGTACGACTCAGTCGGGCTCCCTTAATTATACGTCAACCAGCCGGCCAAATATCTTATTTGATATCGTATCGGGTTGTGAATCGCCACGTGAACCGGTAATTGCCTACATTCATCCTGACCCTGTAGTTGACTTGGGTGATGACATCAATACCTGTGTAGATTCTGGCACCCTGGTGGTCCTGGATGCCGGCCTGCAGC
>JBEBUO010000012.1:0-22197 GCA_040393285.1 Taibaiella helva
ACCTGGCGCTTCGGACTGTTATTAAGTGGTGAAGCCTTCCTGCAAAAACAGCACTTCACCCTTCGCTGACAGGGTGTAGTATGCCAACCGAAAATTAGTTTCCTGCTTTCTATTTGTCCTGAATAAACGGGCTGATCCCGGTATCGGTTGATGCCTCTGAAAGTTGTTTGTTGCGTTGCCTGGAAAGGTGATCAATAACGATCAGCGATGCGATACTGATATAGAATAGGGCCCCTACCTTATGGGTTTCTATCAGTTCGGAGAAAAAGTTGTTAACAAAACCGGCAGCAAACACCATGATTAAACCCATTATGGCCTTTTTGTAAAATGGATCGCGGGCTTCGTGGTACATGCGTTGACCGTGATAGAGTACACCGAAAACCAAAACGCCATACAGGATCATGGCCGGCCAGCCCTGTTCTACCAGCATAAACAGAAAATAATTGTGCGTGGTCGATTTTTCTTCATTGCGGCTTACCCATGTTTTGAACATGGTGATGGCATAGCCTTTATAATGATCATAAAAATTATTAGGTCCAACACCGGTAAGCGGCCGGTCTGCACTCATCCGCACAGAGGCGATCCACCTGTAAAATCGTTCCATAGAAGACATGTCCTTACCCGCAAAAGAAGCGGTCACCGTCTCAATGAAGGACTCCTGCGTGGCAGTAGTATGAAAGTCAGGTCTTAAGTTGAAATATTTATTATTATGGGCCAGGAAACCAATTAAGGTAAACAAAAGTAGAAAACCCGCCGTCATCATAGACATCACTATTTTTTTACGTACAAACCAGTTGATGGCCAGTGCAAAAACTACCGCTAACATAGCCGCCCGGGCAGAAGCAAAGTAAATAGCCGGCAGGTAGAAAATAATCGTGACCAATAATAATATACGAAGCCATTTTTTTCCTTTTACCATCTGGTAGGCAATGAGCAATAAAGGAAACACCATGGAGAGGATGGTGGAATAATCTACATGGTTCTGGTAGAACGGCTTCACCACTCTGTTGGACTCAAAAAAACCGAAATTGCTCTTATAATGCCAGCAAAATGCAAATATGGCATGCAATGTGACCGGTATAACAAACAAGAGAAATGCTTTTTTCAGGTCTTTTTTGCTACGAAACACCAGCACCGGAAGAATCAGGTAGCTAAGCAAAAACCAGGATTTTGCTGCCAGAAATTTAAGGGAAGGCAGGAGGTTTTCCGAAAATAAGACCGCCACGATAAGCCATACGAACTGCAGAAACAGAATTAGTGTTAAGGGATGACGCAAGAACCAGGAAGGTAGGGTGCGTGGCCTGTAAAGTATTACCAGAATAATAATCGGCACCAACAGCCACATCATTTGTTCGTCCGGTACCGTGGTGGCCAGCCGGCCATTCAGAAAGGTAACTTCTGCCGAGAGCGGAATGGCAAATATCATAAACAAGAAGAAGGACTTCCAGTTTAGCACAGGCCAGGCAGCAAATGCCAGGGCAAACGGGGGTATCAACCAGAGAAACTCGCTGGTGTAAGCAAAGGCGCTGATGCAACAGAAGAAGACCAGGCTACCTGCTAGCAATATCCATTGGGATGATATGATTTGGCTAATGCTGCGCATAGGTTCAGGATTCCCTGTTGATTTGTTGCGCGGAGGCCTGTAATACAACCAGGATGCAGGCGAAGAAGAAGCCGGCTACCAGGCATATACCTATGATCAGTAACAGGTTGGGAAAGGAGCGCATGTTGGGCTCATCTGCTTGTTGTACCCGGTAAAACATATTGATTTTCTCTTCTTGCACGCCCACCGTATATTCATTCATTAAAGAATGAAAGTTGGCGCGGTCGGCTATCAGCTGGTCTTTAAGAGAGGTGAGCTGCTGTAGCTGCTCCATACCGGCAGCCTGCTGCGCCGTGGCAGCCTGAGGGGCCGTGGCCAGCGCCGTTCCGCGAAGGGGGAGCAACTGGTTATATATGCCGTATTGGGCACGCAATGTCTGTATAGAGTCTTCCAATTGCAGGAGTAAGGTATCCATGCCGGCGGTTTTTGTCTTCAGTGCCTTTAATATGTCTTTATTCGACTCAATGAAAAATTGCCGGTAAGTATCTTCAATCCAGTCGGTGGCCGCCTGGCCGATGGCCTGTGCTCGTTTGGGATCTTCGTCCGTAAAGTAAAGTTCCATGTTTTTGGTATCATTACGGGTAAGCTTAAATCTACGCTTGATTTTCTTGGAGACTTTAGCGGGGTCTTTCAGACCGTACACCTCGCCCATATTGAATTTGTCGGCGATGTAACCCCGCAGGTTATCGCTTTGCCCTATGGTCACGATATAGTCGATCTCATCTTCAGTGGCAAAAAACTGCTTATCGGGAAAAGCAGTCTGCCGGAACATTTGATTCCGGTCTAATGTGGCCATTCCTTTTACGATAAAAATAGTACGCGAGGTAAATCTATCCTGCTGAAACAGGGCCCATACCGTACCCAGCACAACAGAAGCTATGGTGAAGTAGATGATGAACTTTTTCTTCCTGAAAAGTGCCCTGAGGATGTCCACTAAATCAAATCGGCTCATTGATAATTGGTTTGTACTTGTAATAAATGATGTTAGTTATGCGTTGGTTGTGGCTTATCTTTTTGTTGTATCAGTTTGGCTGCCATCCACATTAAGGGCAGATTGAGCAGCAAAGGAACGGTATAAAGATAGAAATAAGGTACCTGTATTAAGCTATAAAATACTGCCAGGTAAATTTTGAGGCTGGCCAGGGCAAAAATCATCGGGTGTATCTTCTTTCGGTTCGGCCAGTAAAAAGCCGCGAGCAATGCAGTAGCGGCCAGGGACCCGATCAGGTGTGCCTGCCGGGCTACTTCCAGTTTTTGCAGGTAATCGCCCGAGGCATACCTATAAAAATAAGCGGCAAATCCCATACCCTTATCCAAATGATAAGGATAGCGTGCCTGTTCCCCTTCCTGCCAGGGTTTAATGGTCCATTCACCCCCTGCGGCATAGGTATAGTAATCGAAGCCATTGGTAAAAATATATGGGTCTTTGAGCAGAAAGGGACCATATATCAGCAGGAAGCCGGCACAGAGTGCCAGGCCAAAGAAAAGCGCCGTCTTAAAACCACGGGAAGCCAGGATAATAAGCAGGAACAGGGGCAGCCACAAGACCAGCGAAAACCGGGATAAAAGGCATAAAGTCACGGCTACCGCTATCCACTTTAATTTTCCCCTGATGAGGGCAAACCCGACCAGCAAATAAAAGGCGGCCATCAGCCCTTCTACAGTAACCTGTAAGTCTACCTTATTTTCTTTTATATACAGAAAGAACAGCAGTACAGGCAGGCTAAATAAAATAGCAAACAAGCCTTTGGCCGGCCGTACACGAAACAATGTAAAGTAATAAGCAATCATGATGCCCAGGAGGGCAAGCACGGGTATCCAACGATAATCCATGTGCAACCATTCTGCCAGGGTATAGGGTAACCATTGCATGGGTAAGTAATTGGGGATCACCGTATGTTGCCAGTGTGTACCGTGGATGGGGATATAAGGAAATACACCATCCACGAAGCGGGTGACATAAAACATCAGGGCAGGAATCACATCTGATCCAGACGCATCCGGATCATTCATATCAATGCGCACTTCTGCAAAGTAATGTTGCAAGGTAGACCAGCCCCACCATACGAAGGGCAGGAGCAGCAGGCAAAGCCAGCCGTAAAGCGGTAGTCTTTTGCCCTGTCTTGGTATGGCAGCAGTGATATCACCCTTAAAACCCCAGCCCAGTATCAGCAATCCGATGCCAGAACCTGCAGCAAACAGGGTATGGGCAATAGGCGTAAAAAAAGGCCCCAATGAATTTCTCAGGATAGTCTGCAACAGCAGTTCCCCGATCACGCAACACAGTATGGGAAGTATCTTTTTCCAGGACATAAGAGGGTGGAGTGGTTACTTATACGCTTTCGCCTGCTTTCATTTTTTCCGAATTTTCGGCAAACTGCAATGCTTCAATCATCTCTTCTATAGCACCATTCATAAAGTCATCCAGGGCATAGATGGTCATGTTTATTCTATGGTCGGTAATACGCCCCTGAGGGTAGTTATACGTCCGGATTTTGGCCGATCTGTCGCCTGTACTCACCAGACTCTTACGCCGGCTGGCGATCGCATCCTCATGTTTTCTTACCTCTTCTTCATAAAGCTTGGTACGCAGCATTTGCATGGCCTTTTCACGATTGCCCAACTGGGTACGTTCGGTTTGGCAAATGATTACAGTGCCGGTGGGTATATGGGTCAGTTGTACTTTGGTCTCCACTTTGTTTACATTTTGCCCGCCGGATCCGCCACTGCGTGAAGTTTCCATTTTTACATCACTCTCCTTCAGTTCAAAATCGACCTCATCGGCTTCGGGCAGCACCGCTACCGTAGCAGCAGAAGTATGTACCCGCCCGCTGGCCTCTGTAGCCGGTACCCGCTGCACGCGGTGCACCCCGCTTTCAAACTTCATGGTACCATACACATCATCGCCGGCCACTTCCAGCTGTACCTCTTTATAACCACCTACCGTACCTTCTGTTTCCGACAGCAAGGCAACTTTCCATCCTTTTTTTTCGAAGTAACGCATGTACATACGCAACAGATCGCCGGCGAAAATGCTGGCCTCGTCGCCTCCGGTACCGGCCCTTATTTCCAGAACTGCATTTTTCTCGTCTTGGGGGTCCTTGGGGATCAGTAATTGCCGGATGGACACCTCTAATTTTTCTTTTTCTTCCGTTTGTTGTTCCCACTCTTCTTTGGCCAGCGCCCTCAACTCTTCATCTGCCTCTGTTTCCAGCACTTCCTTACTGAAGGCTATGGCATCCAGACAATTTCTGTATTGGTTGTATGCCACAACGATGGGCTCCAGCTTTCTATACTCCCTGGATACCTGCGTAAAGCGCTTATTATCACTCACAATCTCCGGATTGGTGAGCGCAGTGCCTAGCTCGGTAAATCGGGCTTTTAATGCTTCTAGTTTTTCGATCATAATAAAAAGTGTGCGAATTTAAGAAGTTTATGGTTTATTATTAACGAAAATCCAAATCAGTTATCCTGAGGTACAAAAGGACTTGTTTTGTAAAACAGTTGGCTTTCATGGAATTTTGAATAATTTTGAGGCACCAATGAGCATCATCAGTCCTGCGATAAAACGATATATGAAATTGCGTTTAAGCGCAATTGATAATTTTGCCCTCAATCCGATAGACACCCAGAAGCAGGTGTTTAATGACCTTGTGGGCACTGCCCAATTTACGGAATTCGGCAAGCTGTACGGGTTTGACAACCTGGATTCCATTACGGAATTCAAGAGCCGGGTGCCCATTCACGATTATGATTCACTCAAGCCTTTTATTGAGCGTACCATTGCAGGACATCAAAACGTACTCTGGCCTACACCTATCAGCTGGTTTGCCAAGAGTAGCGGCACAACCAGTGATAAGAGCAAGTTTATTCCGGTGAGTAAGGAATCGCTCGATGATACCCACTTTAAGTCGGGCAAGGATGTATTGTCTCTTTTTATCAGGCAGTTTCCGCAAAGCGGGATCACCAACGGGAAGTGCCTGACGATAGGCGGCAGCCATCAGGTGAGCCAGCTCAATGCAGAAGCTTTTTATGGCGACTTGTCGGCAGTGATGCTACAGAATATGCCCCTGATGGGGCAGGTAATGCGCGCGCCGGAATTGTCCGTAGCCCTTATGGACGAATGGGAGGCGAAACTGGAAGCTATTATTTATAGTGTCTTTCACGAAAATATCACCTTCATTGCAGGGGTGCCCACCTGGACCCTCGTACTCATCAAGCGTATACTGGAGATATCGGGCGAATCGGACCTGCATAAGATATGGCCTAACCTTGAATTATATATCCACGGTGGCGTTAGTTTTACACCTTACCGTAAGCAGTTCGAAGCCCTGATTCCTTCAGGGAACATGCAATATCTGGAAACTTATAATGCCTCAGAAGGCTTCTTTGCCGCGCAAGACAACCTCAATGAAGAGGGGATGCTGTTGTTTCTCAACCACGGCATCTTTTTTGAATTTATGCCTATGGATGAGCTGGATGCTGTGAAGCCACGCACCCTTTCGCTAAGAGAAGTGGAAACGGGTGTTAACTATGCCCTGGTGATTACTACCAATGGTGGTCTGTGGCGCTATATGGTAGGTGATACCATTCAATTTACCAGCACGCATCCGTTTCGCATCAAGGTAAGCGGCAGGGTAAAGCATTTTATCAATGCCTTCGGAGAGGAGGTCATTATTGACAATAGTGACTTTGCTATAGCAGAAGCCTGCAGGTTATGTGATGCGATCGTTAATGACTATACGGCGGCACCGGTGTATATGAGCGGTGAAGAGAACGGCGCCCACGAGTGGATCATAGAATTTGAACGAGAACCGGACAAACTGGAATCTTTCATAGAAGCGTTGGACAAAGCATTACAGCAGATAAACAGTGACTACGAAGCCAAACGGCATAAAAACATCGCCTTACGCATGCCCATTGTCCATAAAATGCCCAAAGGTGGCTTTAACGAATGGCTAAAAAGTAAGGGTAAATTGGGCGGGCAACATAAAGTGCCCAGGCTGAGTAACGACCGGAAATACATCGAGGAAATCCTGCCCTTCGCCCGATAAAAAACCTCATTTTTTTGAAAAAATAACCCGAATCGATTTATTACAATAGATAAAATATCGATTCCTGTATGGTTATTGTGTCTATTCCTCCCTATTTTTGACTACCACTTTACTATTTTATATGAAATCATGAGTTTACCCTCCTTTGCGCTGAAAAGACCGGTATTTGCCATTGTAGCTAATATTTTCATCTTAATATTCGGCATTATTGCGTTCAAATTTCTGGGCATACGCGATTATCCCTCTATTGATCCGCCTATTATCAATGTACGTACCAGTTATGCAGGTGCTAATCCCGATATTATTGAGTCGCAAATAACCGAGCCACTGGAAAAAGCCATAAACGGTATTGCCGGAATCAACAATATTTCTTCTGTAAGTGCTCAGGGGACCAGTAATATTACCGTTGAGTTTGGCCTGGGCGAGGATTTGGAAGCTGCGGCCAATGATGTACGGGATAAAGTGTCACAGGCGCTCCGCTCACTACCGCAGGATATCGATGCCCCTCCTGTAGTATCGAAGGCCGATGCCAACTCGCAGGCCATTATTTCGATGACGGTACAAAGCAATACCCGTAATCATTTACAGGTAAGCGATTATGCTGAGAATGTACTGCAAGAACGGCTACAGACCATACCGGGTGTGAGCAGTATTCAGATATGGGGGCAGAAAAGGTATGCCATGCGGCTCTGGTTTGATCCGCTTAAGATGGCCGCTTATGATGTTACTTTTAACGATGTGCAGCTTGCCCTCAGTCAGCAAAATGTAGAGCTTCCATCGGGCAAGGTGGCGGGCAACCAGACCGAGCTTTCGGTACGTACTATAGGTCGTTTGCAGACCGAGGAGGATTTTCAGGCGTTGATTGTGAAAAACATAAACGGTAGCGATATTTATCTTAGAGATATAGGTGAGGCGGCATTAGGGCCTGAAAATGAAGAGACCATTCTGAAAGAAAGCGGAACACCAATGGTGGCACTGGCCCTCGTGCCACAACCTGGTTCCAACTACGTAGCCATTGCCGATGAGTTTTATAAACGATATGAAGCCATCAAAAAAGAAGTACCTAATGATATCCGCCTGGATATTGCGATGGACAATACACAGACGATTAAAAACTCCATAAGCGAAGTGGAGGAGACCATTTTTATTGCCTTTGCTCTTGTTGTACTGATTATCTATCTTTTTTTCCGTGACTTTCTTATCTCCATCCGGCCGCTGATAGATATCCCCATCAGCCTCATTGGCGCCTTCTTCATCATGTACTTCATGGGCTTTACGATCAACATACTGACCTTGCTGGCTATTGTTTTGGCTACAGGTCTGGTGGTGGATGACGGTATTGTGGTAACGGAAAACATCTATAAGAAAATGGAGGCCGGTATGGACCGCCATAAGGCTGCCAGAATAGGTAGCGAAGAAATTTACTTCGCCGTTCTGGCCACCTCTATCACGCTGGCCATTATCTTTTTGCCCATCGTTTTTCTAGAGGGCTTTACGGGTAGGCTGTTTCGTGAGTTTGGTATTGTCGTCGCCGGGGCTGTATTGATTTCCTGTTTTGTATCGCTTACTTTAACTCCGGTACTAAATGTGTACTTATCACGCAAGGACCCTACTAAAAAATCAAAATTCTATCAACGTACAGAGCCGTTTTTTACCGGATTGGAAGACAATTACCGGAAGGCACTGGAGTGGGTTATGGGTCGAAAATGGATTGCCGTATTAGCTATCGCCACCTGTTTCTTCGCCATTTTTGCCTTGGGCTCCGGCCTGAAATCGGAATTGGCTCCGCTAGAGGACCGTTCCCGTTTCCGGCTGGCCTTTAACGCACCTGAGGGAACGGCTTACGATGCCATGGATAGCTATGTAGATCATGTGGCGCAATTTATTCTGGATTCCGTACCCGAGAAAGAAACCGTACTGACGGTAACCGCGCCTGGCTTTACGGGTGCAGGCGCCGTCAATTCAGGGTTTGGTAACGTGCGCCTCAACCTGCCGGATGAGCGGGAAAGGAGTCAGGATGAAATTGTGCAGTCCCTCAACAGGAATTTCAGGTCCTTTAACTTCGGACAGGTATTTGCCATTCAGGAACAGACCATAGCCGTGCAGCGGGGTGGGGGCAGTAGGTTTCCTGTGGCTTTTGTATTGCAAAACATCAATTTTGATAAGCTGGCGGCCGTGCTTCCCTTATATATGGATGAGGTAATCAAAAGCCCTGTGTTTCAAAACGTAGATGTGGATCTTAAGGTGAATAAACCCGAGCTTCGTATCAGCATTGACCGTGCCAAGGCCTCTCAGATGGGCATTTCTGTAGCGGATATTTCTCAAACACTCCAGTTGGCTTTAAGTAACGGACGTTTGGGTTATTTTACCATGAATGGTAAGCAATATGAGGTAATAGGGCAGGTTAACCGAGATAATCGTGACGAACCGGTTAACCTTAAGTTTTATAATGTGCGTACCAGCAGTGGGCAAATGGTGTCGCTGGACAATGTGATCCGTCTTGAAGAAAGCATCAGTCCATCACAAATCTATCATTACAATCGCTATAAATCGGCTACGATCTCTGCCGACCCGGCCAAGGGGTATACTTTGGGTGATGGGATTAAGACCATGCAGGATATTTACAGCAAGTTGCAGCAGGAAGGACACATCGATGAGTCTTTTTCTTCAGGTCTTGCAGGTGCCTCTCAGGACTATGCGGAGAGTTCTTCCAATACCCTTTTTGCCTTTTTGCTGGCACTGGTGCTTATATTTCTCGTACTCGCCGCTCAGTTTGAAAGTTTTATCGATCCACTCATCATTATGTTTACCGTGCCGCTGGCCATCGCCGGTGCCGTTATCGCCTTATTTGCCTTCGGCCAGACAATGAATATTTTCTCTCAGATTGGTATGATCATGTTGATCGGATTGGTGACAAAAAACGGGATACTTATTGTAGAGTATGCCAATAAAATAAGAGATACGGGTCTCAGCAAAACGGCTGCAGTAGTACAAGCCGCTAAAATGCGTATGCGTCCCATTATTATGACCAGCCTGGCTATGGCAGGCGGCGCTTTACCGCTGGCCTTATCTTTGGGTGCTGCCAGTACCAGCCGTATTCCTCTGGGCATTGTGATTGTGGGCGGGGTGATGTTCTCCCTGCTACTTTCCTTGTTTGTGGTACCGGTCATGTACACTTTCCTTTCGCGCAGAAAAATAAGGGAAGTGAGCGCGCTGGACAAACTAAACGAATAAAATGAAAAAAATGAAAGCTTTGTTTTCAGTTAAATACTGTTTTCTTTTCCTGGTTCTTTGGGCTCCAGCAGGTGTGCAGGCCCAGGATAGTACCGCCGCCAAGACGCAATTGCTTACCCTTGAAGAGGCCTTGAAAATAGCACTCGATAATAACTTCGACATTCAGCTGGCCCGGGTAGACGCCACGCAGGCTACCTTAAATAATACCGCAGGCAATGCCGGTATGCTACCGGATGTATATGCCGTAGCGGGTACCAACGGAAGCCTTTCCAACACCCAATTGGAACTGGCTACCGGAGATGTGCAGAACCGGAACAATGCGCTGGCTTATGGCCTGAACGGCGCCATACAGCTTGACTGGACCTTATTTGACGGGAATGGTATGTTTATCCGGAAGCGGCAACTGGAACAACTCGAGCGCATGGGCGGGCTGGCGTTAAAACAACAACTTCAGACAACGATTGTATCGGTCATTCAGGCTTATGCAGCCGTCATCAGGCAGCAACAACAACTGGTAGCTATTGACACCGCCATGTCGCTTGCCTATACCCGAATGACCATTGCGCAGACAAAATTTGAAATTGGCAGTGCCGCCAAGACTGACTATTTACAAGCCCGTGTAGATTACAATGAAGCTCGTGCGCAGTATTTCAGCAACCAGGCCTTGCTCTGGCAGAGTAAAGACAGCCTGATGCTGGTACTGGGTAATGAACCCGGAACCCAATTTAGCGTAGCCGACGAAATACTGATGGATACGGCATTAAGCTACCGTGAGCCTTCGGCCTGGATGGATCATAATTTTAGCATGCAGCTGGCCAGAGAGCAAAAGGAGTTGTCGCACCTCGACCTGAGGTTGACGAAGGCCGCACAGTTACCCTCAGTAGGCCTCTCTGCTGCCTATAACTTCAATTTCACCAAGAGTGCTGCCGGCATCGTGGTGTACAACCAGACCTATGGTCCGCAGGCAGCCCTGGGCCTGAGCCTGCCCATTTTTAGTGGCGGAAATCTACAAAGAGCAAAAAAAATAGCCCAACAAGAAGTTTTTCGCCAGGACCTGTTGGTGCGCCAATTGGACAAGACCCTGAAGACACGGTATCGTAATGCCTGGCTGGCTTACGATAATGCCCGGAAGCTTTACTTGCTGGAGCTCGAAAATATTGCGTTCGCAGAAGAAAATGTGATGATCCAGCAGGCCAGATTCAGGGTAGGTGTATCTCAGACACTGGAACTGCGGGAGGCAGAAAACAGTTATGTAAATGCCTTGACCCGGAAGGTAAATGCCATCTACAATTTGAAGATAACTGCAACCAGGCTGTTGGAGCTGGAGAATAAATTGCTTCAGTAAGCGCCTGTTTCAGGCTGTTCCTGTTCTGGCCAGCAGGATGCCGGTTGATATGCCGACGATGACCATTATTGTTCGTCCTTACCCTTATTCCACCACCTGCTAAAGAAGCTTCCTGCTTTATCGGCTACCTTTTTGCCCTCAGAGAAGACATCGAAAATAGTTCCTTCTTCCTGATACAGCTCTTCGAGTTTGGAATGGGTAATCGTTTGCTGCGGATAAATTACGATATAACTGTTTTTGGAAAAATACCGGGTAAGGTAGTAGTTCAGTTTATCCAGTTTGCGATGGTAAGAAATATGGCCCTGACGGGAAGAAACAATAATAAACAAATCATCTTTCTGCAACTCGCGCATAAGGATGAGGAACTCGTCCCAATCCAATAATTCCTTGAATTGAAGTGTCAGGGGTTTGGCTTGCATCTGGTTCACTTTCTCTATTTCCTCACTGCCCTGCCTGTTGGCATAGATGGTTAAGGGCAGCCCGCTTTCTTTAGAAATGCTGAAGACTTTTCGTACCCAGTGTACAAAGCCTTCCTCCAGTTCCGCATTGGGGTTGACTGCAATAATAATCCGTTTCAGGGTATTAAAAGGCTGAACAGAATGGTGAATAAATACGGTACCGCTGGCGCTGTTCAATATCCGCTCTGTTGTTAGACCTATTTTGTTCTTTTTTTCGCCTTCTTGTGTAACGCCTACAATAATATCGCTGATGTGGTGCTCCTTAATGGTATAAACAATGCCTTTGCTCACGTTCTGATCAAAACGGGTGATGGGTTCTATCGTCACGTCCGCGCCTGCTGCCTGTTCCAGCACCTTATCCATCATTTTTTGCGCAATTTTCCGTTTACTTTCATCATCGTTCCGCTCATCTACCACGTGCAGTGCAAATAGCTCGGCTTTGGCTTTCTTGGGGTTGAGCAGGAGGGAAAGGTCCACCAGGTCAGATACCGTTTCAGGTTCTGAAACAGACACCAGTATTTTGTCGGTGGTTTTACTTTGTTCCTCATCATTGCCTTTCATGGCATCATCCGCCAGGCGACGGGAGGCTTTTTCTACCACTAGCGAGCTTACGGTACAGGTCACCAGGATCATAAGGATGGTGCCATTCAGTACATCATCATTCAGCAAACGGATGGGTTCACCATTGGGCAGCTCTCCCAGAATGACATTATATCCCACCAGTACCGCGGCCAGTGTAGCAGCAGCCGAAGCGGAGCTGAGGCCAAACATCAGCTGACCTTCGGCAGGTTTCATTTTAAACGTCTTGCGGGTGAGCCATGCGGCTAAAAATTTGCCGAGCAAAGCCATACTAATCATTACAAAGGCCACATTAAGCGGTCCCCAGCCTTGTACCAATACGCGTACATCAACCAGCATACCGACACCCACAAGGAAGAACGGGATAAATAAGGCATTTCCTACAAAATTGATCCGGTTCATCAGGGCCGAATGGTGGGGAATAAACTTATTCATGGCCAGGCCCGCCAAAAATGCACCGATGATGGCCTCAATGCCCGCCAGCTCGGCCAGAAAGCCACCCATAAATACCATGGCCAGCACAAAAATATATTGTGAAATACTGTCTTCAAATTTTTTAAAGAACCAACGGGTGATGATCGGAAAGAGGATCAGGACAATGAGTACAAACGCCACCACGGACGCCGACATGGTCCACCAAAAGGTAGGGGAAATATCACCCTGAGCCATACCCACAATTCCTGCCAATACCAAAAGGGCTAATACATCGGTAATCATCGTGCCGCCCACAGTTATGGTGACTGATTGGTTGGTCGTGAGCCCGAAACGGCTCACAATAGGGTAGCCGATAAGGGTGTGGGAAGAAAACATGGAGGCCAGCAAAATAGAGGTATTGACCGAAAAGCCCAGGTAATAGTAACCGGCCAGGTAACCGATAACAAAGGGTATGGAAAAAGTAAACAAGCCAAAAAACAAACTTTTGAACTTATTCTTTTTGAATTCTGCAAGGTCTATTTCGAGACCGGCCAGGAACATGATATACAACAGCCCCACCGTGCCGAACAATACGATACTGCTATCACGCATCATGAGGTTCAGACCATACGGCCCGATGATGACACCTGCTACAATGAGGCCGATTATATGCGGAATCTTGATCTTATTTAAAAGAATAGGTGCAAATAGGATGATGAACAACATCAGTGAAAATATAATCACGGGGTTGGTCAACGGCAACGAGAAATTCAGCTGCGATAATACAATCATTGAATGACGTTAATGTGTTGAAGGATTACTTTTTCAAAGTGAGGTCATAAGTAATATGACAATCATCCTTACGAATAATTTTTCTGGTACCCTTAAGTAAGTTGTCTTTGTCAAACTTAAGGTTGATGAGGATCTTGGTTGTGGTGTCCGATTGCGATTCCATGGTGATTTGTTCCTGCGCATAATCCCCCGTGTAAATCCGGGACAATTTGTTGTTGCTTATGGCAATCGCCACCAATATGTTGTCATGCATCACAAATTCCCACTGCTCGGTTTTTGAATCGCCTATAGCAGAGCCGGGACACGTCGTCTCGCTGCATAGCATTTTTACATTCCAGTTGCCCATCAACAAAGGAAATACCTGTAACAAGCTATCGTTCAGGTAATCGTTTGAAATGCTGTCAAGTTCTTGTTGTTGGAGCAGGAGCGCTTCTTCCTTCAATTGGAGTGCCTGCTCTCTCTTGATGACTTCGTTCGTTCGTTCTTCGAGGATGCGTTCCCGCTTTTCAATATCGCACCCTGTCAATACGATGAATAGAAACAAAAACACGAATGAGGTTCTCTGCATGGCTTTGATGCTGGTTTGGTGATAAAATTAAACAGACCCTACCGGTAAGGCTGAAAAACTCGTCCTTATGCGAAACACTAGAGGTCATCGTTTCTCAGGTACACCGATTTCTATGTAAACTTAGGAAAAAACATGTAAACGGAATAAGGGGACCTTACGCCTACACGGAAAGCCATCAAAAAGAACGCCAAAACATCTTTCCCAAGAGAAAAAATATTTTGGCGCATAGGTAAGAACATCCTTACTGGGTCAGGATATCGCGGGAGATCACTAATTTCTGAATCTCAGAAGTGCCTTCTCCTATGGTACACAATTTGGAGTCGCGGTAGTATTTTTCTACTGGGAAATCTTTGGTATATCCGTAACCGCCAAAGATCTGTACCGCATCAGTACTTATTTCAACAGATATTTCAGAGGCATAATATTTTGCCATGGCCGATTCCTTGGTCATCTTCACGCCCCGGTTTTTCATATCCGCAGCCTGGTAAATCAACATTTCGGCTACTTCTATTTTGGTGGCCATATCGGCCAGCTTAAACCCGATAGCCTGAAAATGGGCAATAGGCTGGTCAAACTGTTGACGTTCTTTGGCATACTTCAAAGCGGCTTCATAAGCCCCCTTGGCAATGCCCAGACTCAGCGCTGCGATAGAAATACGGCCGCCGTCCAGTACCTTCATGGCCTGTTTAAATCCTTCGCCTACTTCACCCATACGTTGCGCATCGCTGATACGGCAATTGTCAAATATAAGTTCGGTTGTCTCAGATGCACGCATGCCCAGTTTATTTTCTTTTTTTCCTGCGCTAAAGCCGGGTGTACCACGCTCTACAATAAAAGCGGTTACATTATTTCGGGTGCGGGGCTCACCAGTGCGGGCCAGCACTACCGCCACCTGCCCGGTCTTTCCGTGCGTAATCCAGTTTTTGCTGCCATTCAGCACCCAATCGTCACCGTCACGCGTGGCCGTACATTGCATATTTCCCGAATCGCTGCCGGTATTGGCTTCGGTCAGCCCCCAGGCGCCGATCCATTCTCCGGAAGCCAACTTGGGTAAGTATTTCTTTTTTTGCTCCTCGTTACCGAAATAAAGAATGTGACCAGTACATAATGAATTGTGTGCCGCTGTAGACAGGCCTATAGAGCCACATACCTTGGCAATTTCACTCACTACAGTTACGTATTCAAAGTAGCTGAGACCGGATCCACCATATTCTTGCGGTACCAGTACACCCATCAAGCCCAGTTCGCCCATTTGTTTGAACACCTCTACCGGAAATTCCTGGCTTTCGTCCCATTCCATCATTTTGGGGCGAATGTGTTTATTGGCAAAATCACGAACCATTTCAGCAATCTGTAACTGGGTCTCTGTAGGTGCAAAATCCATAAAAAAGGTATTAAACGATATGATTAAAGGCGTAAATAGGGCGCAATTTTACGATATTTTTCTTCATTTATCAAGGGTGTTTGCTTTAATTGTTCTACCTGGGTGAATGATTTCAGATCATTTCTAAGCCTTATTATATTGAAAGCCAGCTTTTTACCTATATAAGGATGCCTGGCTAGCTCGTCTTCCGTAGCCTGGTTGATCGGAATTTTTTTGACATCGGCAGGTTCGGCTACAAATTGGTCTTTTAGTTGCTGATAAGTACTATCAGGGAAGCCATATACATCCTGTAACTGGGCTACGGTAAAAAAGCCGCCGCTTTGCTCTCTGAATTCAATGATCCTACGGGAATAAGCCGGGCCGATACCTCTGAGTCGCATCAGGGTTTCCGCATCCGCTTTGTTGAGGTCTACAGGTTTGAGGTCAGGAACAGTTTCCGCTTCCCGAAAGGCCTGACCCAGCGCTTTATCTTGTTTTCCCGTATTTTTTTTCGGATCGGAAATGTAGGCATAGGGCAGGATCCTTTCGAGATCATCGGCACTTAAAGTATATAGCTTGCGTAAGTCATCGGGCTTATAAAATCTTCCCCCTTTGTTCCTGTATTTGATCAGGGTCCGTACCGTCCGTAGTGGCAGTCCCAATGCCAGTAGTTGCTGTTCACTAGCCGTATTGGGATCAAAGGGAGCCATGTTAAGTGGCATGGCTGCTGCCTGATCTGAGCGATCCGGTGTTTTTTCCCTATAGGCGCTGCTTACGCTACCGGCAGATAAGGTATCCAGGTGCTCTGCCACAAAAGCTTCCCATGAGCGGTTGAGCTCCTCCTCTTCGGCAAGGGAGGGTGCACTTGTTTGAAAAGAAGGTAGCAGGCGCCAAAAAACAAGACCCAAAATTAGGAAAGCAGCTAGTAGGAGTACTGCGCTGCGTTGCTGACGACTAAGACCGGGAGGTGTAGGGGAGGGGTTCATGAACCACTTTTTTTCTGATGTAGAGAACTCATTTTGTTACACTTCTGCCAGGAACAGATAAACCATATGCATCATTTTTTTTCGGTCAGCCGCCGGTATAGGTTATACAGACTGATACCCAATGCCAGGATGGGCAGCACAACAAGAAACAGTGGGCTGCATTGCCACCTTTCATCCAGCCACATACCGCCCCATACACCCAGGCCAAGCAGCACCAGCATTTGCGTACCCAGGCCCGCGTATTGTAGCGCCTGGTTCATTTTATGACGGTTGTTGCTTTTCATTAATGATCTAAAATAAGCATTTCTCTGTTTTTTTCAAAATTTGTACCTTTAGAAAAAATACAAGCGCATGTCCGTTACAAGACCATTTAACCTTACCCGATGGATCGATGAACACCGTCACTTACTGAAGCCGCCTGTTGGCAACCAACAAGTATATAAGGATGTAGAGGATTTTATCGTGATGGTAGTAGGTGGGCCCAACAGCCGCAAAGACTTTCATTATAACGAAACTGAAGAACTTTTTTATCAGCTGGAAGGCGATATCGTTGTTCGCATTATCGAAGACGGCAAGATTGTACCTATCGAAATAAAAGCGGGCGATATGTTCCTGCTTCCCGCCCGGGTACCGCATTCTCCACAGCGTGGTCCCAACACAGTCGGTCTGGTAATTGAAAAAGTGCGTGCTGCCGATATGCAGGATTCCTTTTCCTGGTATTGCGAGCATTGTGCACATAAGCTATACGAAGAGTTTCTTCCTGTGGCCGATATTGTGAAACAGTTACCCCCCGTTATGGAAGCCTTTTATGCAGATGAGCAAAAACGCACTTGCGAAAAATGTGGAACAGTGATGGAACCGCCCACAACCGCAAGATGATCAGCTGTCTCAGTTTATTCCTGGCCGTTTTGTAAAGACCACAGGAAGCGTTCAATGAGCGCTTGTACATGAACGATATTGTTCAGTGAAAGCGTATTGGACTTATCCCATATGTCATGATAATGGCCGGGCCCGCCATTAGTGAATATAAAAAAGCAAGGTACGCCCTTAAGATAAAAATAATAATGGTCGCTGTTGGCAGCGGGCTCACGTGGCAAGACAGCCGGAAGGGCTTGCCATGCACGGGACTGGCTGATGGGTAAGGGCGTCTGCTCCTGCACTTCCATCACGGTATAGTCGGTGGACTCCGGGTATGCTTCTTCATACCCATCTGCTTCCCAGGCCGCATCCGTTTCCCCGGTAGCAGCGCTCGTTGTATCATTCCATATACTTCCTGGCGCAAGCGGTGTTTTCGCCGTATCGGGCGATAACGCAAGCGTAGGTGTTTCCTGGTATGTGGCCTCCGGCGTGATACCGGCGGCGGTACCCAGTGCTGCATTTAAGGAAAGTAAGCGGGTCATCTCGTCTTTCCGTTCAGTTCCGTTGATGACGGTAATGCCCTCTGTGGCGTCGCCCATGATATCCAGGTTAACCAGAAAACGAATTTTATTCAGCTCTATCAAAGGATGGTCTGTAAAGTACCTGGATCCCAGCAAGCCGGCTTCTTCGCCGGCAAAGGCGATAAAAACCATTGTATACCGTTGTGGAAACTGCACATATGTACGGGCTAAACTGAGCAGCATGGCGGTGCCGCTGGCATTGTCGCTGGCACCCGGAAAGGTAGTTCCGGCGCCCATTTTTCCTAAATGGTCATAGTGGGCTGTAAGTACGATAAAGCTGTCCGGAACAGCCGTTCCGGGCACCATGCCAATGATATTCCTGGCCTGGTACTGGGTGTCTAACTGCTGGTCGGCGTATATCGTCGCTTTCGGCCGCTTTTGCTGCCACGCCTTGCTGTCATATAGCCAGAAAACAGTGGCGCGATGATTGTTTCCCGCTACGGTCCATATAGGTTTTCCTTCTTTAGGAATCAGAAAACCACCCTCGGGAAGCCGGGCACTTAATTCAGACAGCCGGTTGCCCCATCCCATCACGCTCATTAAGGTATCCGTATGCAGCAGCAAATGAATACGGTTTTTTTTAGACAACTGTTTATGGATTTTCATCCATTGTTTTGTTGTATCTGTTGGTGTAAGACCAGAAAAGTCGTGGATCCGTATCTTTTTGTTTTCTGCAACTAGCCGACTGGAATAAGGGTCGATCAGGTAGTCTTCACCTGCTTTTAACTGACGGTCGCCGATCCGCAATACCATGCGGCCCGGAAATGTATTGACACTAAAGGTAAAAGACTGTCCATAATCTTTACTCAGCGGCTGTAAACCCAGCGATTTGAATTTATCGGTCAGGTAACGGGCAGCTTTCTCTCCTCCGCGACTGACATAACCCCGGCCTGCCATCCCTTTAGCGCTGAGTGTGGCTATTTCCTGCCTGATGAAGGCAGTGTCCTGTGCATAGGATACACCACTGAAGGTAAGTAGTAGCAGGAGGCAAGGTAAACGTAGCATAAAAGAAGTTGCTGTGGTTAGGGTTCGGGTTGGAGCTGTTGGTCTATTTTTTCTATCATTTCTGTTACCAGCGCCTGTTGCACGGGGTTGAGGCTGTTGGGTTCGGTTACCTGGTCGGTAGCATACATTAGTAAACACATGGCTACAAAGTCCTGATCATCCTTGCCGGCAAAGCCGTGGCGTAATTCGTTGATGCGTTCATCAGCTATCTTGGCCGCCAGCCGAACCCCTGATTCATCCTGCTTCCTGATGCGGATGCGATAGCCTCGCCCTGCAATCCACAATGTGACCGGAATCAACTCTTCCATAGAAATTTCACCTTTTGTTGAAAGATCAAATGTACTAAATAAGAAAATTGCAGTTAAGCCTTAAAATGAAGTATTTTTGCCTACTCAGATTTCAAAGGGGCTAACCAAAACATTTAATTTTATACATGGGATTTTTTGATAAGCTGTTTAAACGCAATAAGGAACAGGAAGAGCAAAAGGTAGCATTGGACGAAGGTTTGCAAAAGACCAAACAAAGTTTTTTATCCAAGATCACCAAGGCCGTTGCCGGTAAAAGCACGGTGGATGAAGAGGTACTGGATGCGGTGGAGGAAGCCCTGATTACCGCCGACGTGGGTCTGGAAACCACGGTAGCTGTAATTGATGGTATTGAAGCCCGTGTAGCCAAGGACAAGTACATGGGCACCACGGAGCTGAACCGCATTTTGCAGGAGGAGATGGCCGCCGTACTTACCGATGCCCCGACCAGTGAATTTGAGACCTTTGATCTGCCTGCAGATAAAAAACCTTACGTGATATTGGTGGTAGGGGTGAACGGGGTAGGCAAAACAACCACAATCGGTAAGCTGGCATACAACTTCAAGCGGCGAGGGAAAGAGGTGCTGCTGGGTGCCGCAGATACATTTCGCGCTGCTGCCGTAGACCAACTCACGATATGGAGTGAGCGGGTAGGCGTGCCTATTGTAAAAAAAGATATGGGGAGCGATCCCAGCTCTGTGGCCTTCGACACGGTCGAAAGTGGTTTGTCCCGAGGTTCAGATGTCATTATCATCGATACGGCCGGCAGGCTGCATAACAAGGCCCATCTTATGGAGGAACTCTCCAAAATAAAAAGAGTCATCAGCAAGAAAATACCTGATGCACCCCACGAGGTGCTTCTGGTACTGGACGGCAGCACCGGTCAAAACGCGCTGGAGCAGGCCCGCCATTTTACTGCCGCCACCGAAGTGTCGTCTTTAGCCATAACCAAACTGGACGGTACCGCTAAGGGCGGTGTGGTACTGGCTATCGCACATCAGTTTAAGATCCCGGTGAAATACATAGGTGTGGGCGAACGCATGGAAGACCTGCAGATTTTTAATAAATATGAGTTTGTGGATAGCTTGTTTTCACTCGAACCCGAGCAATAGCGCTCGACCATACACTGCCTACCTCACTGAACCACCTGCCATCGGATAACGATCTTCTGTTTTGTCTAAGGCACCACATCATTGACCGGTGCATCAGGCTTGCGTATACGCAGCTGTGCAGTTCCGTTAAAGACATCCACATAAGCGGTCACCGATGTCACGGGACTTACCGGTAAGGGCTCATTTTTAAAGCTGGCCTGAAAAGTACAATAATGCGATATTGTACCAGTGGCGTCGGTGATATCCAGATTTCCGGCATTGCCATTGTAAGTACTTGCGGTGGCGGAAAAGGAGGCCTGGTTAATCTTCACCAGTGTTGATTCGTAAAGTGATGAATTGGCTGTCAGTTCTGCCACACTTACCACGCGCGGTGTTATGCTGCGACCCGAAGCCAGCTTAGTGGTCCGTGCTGTCTGTACGCCATCAATCTCCAGCTTTCCCTGAAACTCCTTTAATGTGGCTCCTTCGATATCTACTTCGAGCGAATCGCCCAGGGCATATGCTACAGCTGATCCGTAATAGAGCAGCATGCCTTTATCATCATCACCTCCTTGCAGCACCACTGTGCCATTGGCTACATTCCCGTTTTCCCGGTCTGAAATGACCACCCCACGTATTTTATAGGCACCTAGTGTAAGTGTGGTGCCGGCATACAGATTCCTGATGCTGTCGATACTCACCCAGGCCGCATCAGGAGGCACCACACCATCACAACGGCTGTTGTAAAAGTGCACATCGCCGGTGTCGCGGATGTATATCTGGGGTGTGAGGTCGAACCGGGTATATATGCCTGTCAAAACACCATTGCCGGCAGGGGTGAGGTAGGGTTGAAAGTTGGCATAGCCGCTGTTGCGCATGATGATCGTATTGCCGGTACAGTCCTGGATGCTTAGGTTGGTAGCTGAGGCTACGCCGGCCGGCCTGGCATAGGGAATCCTTGTACAGTCTTCGGTGAATTCCACATCTTTAACCGCAATTAAGGTATTCAGGAGCGGTTTCATCAGGTCAGGGCTGCTCAGTTCTTCGAGTGTAAAAGTATCGGGTATTATGGTATGGGGATAGCTTGCCTTTACTACAAAATCTTCTATAAGCAAGGCCGGAATAGCGCTTAGTTTGGCCGTTGCATCGGGCGTATATCCCAGTTGCGGATTGCCACCATTGTCACCCAAAAAGAGTCCTTTACAGTTGATATAGACTTTACGGCCCAGGGGATAATCATTATACAGGTTGTTCTGATCAAGTAGTATTTCGATACCCCCGGTCTCGTCCTGAATCACTATTTTATTATAATAATTGCCACTCTTATCATCCATGACGACAATGCCGCTGATAACGACTTCATGCGAAATGGCCGTTCCCTGCGGCAATTTAAGCAGTTCGGCTATCGTATGGGTTATTGGTAGCTGTGGATCATACCCGCTATTGTCTGGTGGCGCATCGAATTCCTTTTTCAGGCAGGCCGGCTGGCCCAGAATGAGAAGGAACAGCAGGAGGGTAATTATCGCCTTTGGAATATAATGTTGCCTCATAGACCATAAGATTATAATTACAAAAATAATGAATATAGTACATTCTTTAATGAAAAAAATATGTTTAGTAGTCCTGGTGGCTCTTTCGCGCTTAAGTCAAAAACAAAAAAGTTGCCCTTAACGAAGAGCAACTCTTTAATAATAAATCTTTTAGAATATTAGTTCAGGCCTAATTTGGCTTTCAGATTTTGATCCAGGGCTTCTAAAAATTCTTCGGTATACAGGTAATGTTCGCCATGTTTCACCTTATTACCATGAATACATATGGCCAGATCCTTCGTCATTTTGCCTGCAGCCACGGTTTCGATACATACTGCTTCCAGGGCGTGTGCGAAGTCGATCAAAGGCTGATTCTGATCCAGCTTACCCCTGAATTCCAGTCCCCTGGTCCAGGCAAAGATAGAAGCAATG
>JBEBUO010000013.1:0-21684 GCA_040393285.1 Taibaiella helva
GGCATGGGCCTGCAAAATATAAGGAACAGGGTAAAGGCCTTGCAAGGCTACCTTAACCTCTCCTCCCATGCCGGCAAAGGCACTACCTATATACTGGAAATACCTTACTAAACTCCTGAAACCGGGAAACCAACGATAAATACCTATGCACATGACGAACATTAAGATAGCCTTGATTGATGACCACCCGATGCTGGTACGCGGGCTGCAAGACATGCTGGAAAGCGCCACCGGCCTTACGGTAACAGGCAGCTACCTCAACGCCGCCGCACTACTGGAGGCCTGTGCCGATACAACTATGCGACCAGACATACTGCTGATGGACATCTCCATGCCGGAAATGAACGGCGAAGAACTGGCGGAGCGGCTACAAAGGGAATGCCCGGAGATCGCCATCATTGTATTTACCAACATGAAACAACGTTATTACCTGCGCTCTATGATCCAGAAGGGCGTACGAGGCTATGTACTGAAAAGCAGCAGCGAGGATACCCTGCTGGAAGCCATCAGGCATGTATATGAAGGCAAGGTATTCTTTGATCCGCTGATACGCGAGGAAGGCATTAAGGCACTGAAAACGGAAACGGCTACAACTACCCAGCCCTTACTGCTAAGCGAAAGAGAAAAAGAGGTATTGCAACTGCTGGCGGACAACTACAACAGTAACGAAATAGCGGACAAGCTCTTCATCAGCAAACGAACCGTTGATTTTCACCGGGCCAACCTGGTACTCAAGCTGGATGTGAAAGGGCGTGCTAACCTGGTAAAGAAAGCAATGGACCTGGGGCTGATTAAATAGGTATACGGCAGCAGGCAATGGGTACAACAAACGTCTATAGGCATATATAAAACAAGGCGCTTCCATTACAGAAGCGCCTTTGTTAGCCATAAACGGACTATAGACTAATCCGGTTTCTTACCATCAAGAAAGGTATTGATGGAACTGATATTGGTCTGGCCGGCCTCGTCGGACTTGACAGAATAGCCGGACAGGAATGTTTCTGAAGACCCATTGGCGGCATCCAGCTTGGTTTGCCGACGCATATAAGCCGGGATGTTTTCCACTTCCTGATCGTTCTCGTTACCCTGAATATTGAAACTCATACGGCGCAGGCGTTCTGCACGCTCTTCGAGTGCCCGCTTCTGCTCCTCAAAACGACGTTGCTCTTCCAGTTCATCGGCTGTGAGGTAGCGGTCGCCACGCTTTACAGGCTGGGGCTCGACTGCCTGATCATTGCGAATAACCAGCTCTATATCGCCGGTAGCAGCGGGCGGAGCGGGTGGCTGCTCGGGCGCAGGTTCCTGAACCTGGGGCGCCTTGGGCAACTCCAGGTTAAAAGAAGGCCGGCTTTCCGGCACAGGTGCAGGCACCGGCGTAGGCACTGGCACAGGCTGGGGTGCCTCTACCAGCACGGGCGCCAGCGGATCGGCTACGGGCTGCGGCGCGGCAGCGGCCTTGGCACTGAGGGCAGCCGGAGCGGGCTGCTGATCGAGGGTAACAATAATTTTTTCAGAAGCTGCCTGCTTCTTATCCAGGGCATTGGGATCTATTTCCTGGTGGTGAAAACCGGTAGCAATAATGGTTACAGCTATATTTTCGCCCAGGTTAGGATCGTGCCCCATACCCAAAATGATATCGCAGGTATTGCCTGCCTGTTCCTGCACATAGCCCTGGATAATTTCCAGTTCGTCGAGCGTATGTTCATGATCGCCGGAAGCAGAAGTAACATTGAGCAAAATCCACTGTGCACCTTCAATCTCACTGTCATTAAGCAGGGGAGAGTTTAAAGCATCTTCGACCGCTACGCGGGCACGGCCCTCGCCCGATGCCATGGCACTACCCAGGATGGCCCGGCCACCATTCTTCATCACGGTTTGCACATCGTTAAAATCGAGGTTCACCTTCCCGTCGACGGTAATGAGATCGGTAATACACTTAGCCGCCGTGGCCAGCACATTATCTGCCTTGGAAAAGGCCTGGGTAAAGGGCAGGTTGCCATATTGCTGGCGCAGCTTATCGTTAGAAATGATGAGTATGGTATCTACATGATCGCGCATGGCTTCTATACCCTCGGCAGCCTGCTTGAGGCGCTTGCGGCCCTCGTAGGCAAAAGGTGTGGTAACAATACCCACGGTAAGGATACCCAGATCGCGGCACACCTTAGCGATAATAGGGGCGCCGCCGGTACCGGTACCGCCGCCCATACCGGCCGTAATAAAGGCCATGCGGGTGTTTACCTTCAATATCTTGGTGATCTCGTCCACCGATTCCTCACCGGCCTGCTTCCCGATCTCGGGGTTGGCTCCGGCACCCAGACCCTGCGTTAAATGGGGACCAAGCTGTATCTTATTAGGGATGGCACTCTGGGCCAGGGCCTGGGAGTCGGTATTGCAGACGATGAAATCAACGCCATCAATACCCAGGCTATACATGTAATTCACGGCATTGCCCCCGCCGCCGCCAACGCCAATCACTTTAATGATGGAGGATTGATTCTTGGGGATTTCGAAATGTATCATAATCTTCAAATTTTGTTATCCTCTGGTCCGAAAGCTGCTACCGGCAAGAAGATGGATGGGTTAATAATCAATTAAAAGGGGGTTAATGTATGATGCGTATGATTGGTTTACATTTTGGTATCATCGGGCTCTTCAAAAAGACTCATAAAACCTGTCTTGATCTGGTTGAGCACTTTGGTAATGGTCTGCGAACGTTCTTTGTTCTTTTTCTGAAACTCTTCAGAAGCAGGAGATTCCTCCTTAGCCTGGGTCTGGGCCTCCGGCGCCTTAGCCGGCTGCTCCGTATCTATCTTTACAAAAACCTGATTGGCCGCAGGGCTAGTGGCGGTGTACAACTCCTTGTTATTACCGAGGAAATTGAGTTTGCCGGTCTCGAAATCGGAGTAGCCCCGCAGGATAAGTCCCAGGCAGGTAGCGTACATCGGGTCTTTCAGGGATTCGGCATGGCCACCGGCCAGGTGTTCGTTAGGGTAACCGATGCGGGTACCCAGTCCGGTAACATACTCCGTGAGCTGCAATACATGCTTCAGCTGACTGCCACCACCGGTAAGGATAATGCCGCCATGCAGGCTCTTATCCAGGTTGATCTGCTTGAGGTGATACATCACATAATCAAGTATCTCCTGCATGCGTGACTGGATGATATACGCCAGGTTCTTCACGGAAATCTCCTTTTTAGGCAGGCCGCGCAGACCGGGTATGGTGATGTAGGCGTTGGTGTTGGCCTCGTCGGCCAGCGCCATGCCGAACTGCACTTTCATTGCTTCGGCTTGTGCCCGCAGCACACCCAGACCCTGGCGGATATCATTGGTAATATTGGTACCGGCATAGGGAATAACTGCCGTATGGCGCAGGATGCCATCGTGAAAAACAGCCATATCGGTGGTACCACCGCCTATATCGACGATAGCCACGCCGGCTTCCAGATCCTCATTATTCATTACCGCGGCAGCCGAAGCCAGGGGTTGCAATACCAGGTCTATGGGTTTTAAGCTGGCCTTATCCACACAGCGGCGGATGTTGCGGATGGCATTCCTGTCGGCCGTAACAATATGAAAGTTGGCACCGATCTTAACACCGCTCATACCCACGGGATTGAGGACATTAGGCGTATTATCCACCATAAAATCCTGGGGTATGATATCGATGATCTGATCGCCGGCAGGGATGTAGGTCTTGTACTGATCGCGGATCAATTCGTCAATATCCTTTTTTGTAATCTCATCATCCGTTACCGCGCGCACACGGTCGCCCCGCGTCTGCAGGCTCTTGATGTGCTGGCCCGCTATGCCCACGTACACCTCGTTGATCTCCAGGTTAGGGTTGGACAGCAAACATTTTTCAATGGCCTGCTCGATAGATCGGATGCACTCTTCGATATTGAGCACGACACCGTGGCTCACTCCTACCGACTCGGCCTTACCCATACCGAGGATTTCGAGTTTACCAAATTCGTTTTTGCGACCGGCAATCGCGACCACTTTGGTGGTTCCTATATCAAGGCCTACAATGATGGGTTGTTCTTTTTTACTCATAACGGATGATTGAAATGTTATTGATTATTTCCGGGATACAGGTATTTAGGCTTGTCTGCCTTTTCTTTAGCTCCTGGCGATGGTTGTTTTTTATGGTTTGTTACTTGATTATTTTTCCTGGCTTGTGTGGCAGCGGGCTGCTGTGCCTTAGGCTGCCCCGACTTAACGGCTACTGTAGCAGCAGGCTTAGTAGCCTGTGGCTTAGCGGTGGCCGGGGTCTTAACCGCTACAGCAGCCGGCGCTGAAACGGTACGCGGCAAGGTGTCGGCCGGAGGCGGTGGTAGCGGCGCCAGGGTATCTAACACCTTGGGTGCCACCCAACCGATGGAAGGAGTAGCCACAATCTGCCCTTTATAACGCAGATCCAGCACCTCATACTTATCCCAACCTATCCTGGTGCTGACCTGCTGATAGAAATCAAAAAGGTTGTCGAGCTTATGCTTTGCTCCCTCTATGCCACCAAACAGAATGCGCTGACCACCCACGAGGGGTATGAGTACAAAGGTCTGATCGGGTTGCACTTCTATCTGTGTGATCTGAGCATTCCAGAAACTATCGGCACCAATGAGCCGGCCCAGGGCAATGATCTTCTCACTCACTTGCCGGTTGAGGCTATCGCCTATACTTAGCGGCACATTGGTAAAGACAGGCGTAGGGTAATTGTAGCCCTTTACAACAGGCATCTGATGCTTGTCTTCGCTCACATAATAGGATTTACCGCTATTATCAAAAATTCTGGCCAGGGGTACACGCTGCTGCACATGTACCTGCAGGCGGCGACGGCCATCGATAAAAATATTGGCATCGGCCACCCAGGGATGTGTACGGGCAATCTCTTCCATCTTTTTAAGATCGAGCTTGTCGATGCTTGTATGCAGCACATCAATCTCCCTGCTCTTTACGAGCAGCTGTTCAATGTCTTTCTTTTGCAGGAAATGATACAGGGCATCATTGTTGAGTACCACCTCCATACCGGTAAGGGGGCTACTGCTTTGCTTATGCGCAGCAGCTACCAGTGTGATCAAAAAGACCACAACAACAACCAGTCCGATGATGAACCGGAAGAATTTGTTGTGTGCTATGTGGGCAGTTAAACGCATATGATGATCCTTAAACAACAGGTTTATTTTCTTTCTATAATCGTTTTAATTTCCGGCACCAACTGATCGATATCGCCGGCGCCGGCCGTAATGAACAGATCGAGCGGTGCGGCAGCTACATACTGTAACAGGCCGTCTTTACTGATGATGGTATGGTTAGGGTTACCCATCTTATCCGCAATAAGCTGTGCGCTCACACCTGCTATAGGCTGCTCGCGCGCGGGATAAACATCCAGCAGCAGCACTTCATCGGCCAGGTCGAGGCTGTGGGCAAAGCCTGCTGCAAGATCGCGGGTACGGCTATAAAGATGGGGCTGAAAGGCCACCACGCACCTCCGCTTGGGAAACAGGGTCTTGGCACTTCTGATCAGCGCCGCCAGCTCCTCGGGATGATGCGCATAATCATCTATATACACTACATCCTCCTTCTTGACCAGGTATTCAAAGCGCCGCTTAACGCCTTTAAACCCGGCCACAGCCTTGCGGATCAGGGCATCATCCAGCTCCAGCATTTTGGCTACGGCTACAGCGGCCACACAGTTTTCCACATTATGGTAGCCACCTATGCGCAACTCCATATCGGCCAGGTGCCAGCCTGGACCTTCAATACTGAAGCGGTATCCGCCATCTTTGATCTGCACGCCTGAGGCATACACATCGGCAGCATTATTCTGCAAGCTGTAGGTATGTTTGCTTTCCGCCTGCAGCGCTTTACCATGCTGCAGTCCATGCTTGTAGAGCAGGCTGCCGCCGGGCTTTATATTTTGGGTGTACTGAACAAAGGCGGCCACCATAGCCTCTTCGGTACCGTAAATGTCCATATGATCGGGGTCCATGGAGGTAAGTACAGCAAGGTCGGGCGAGAGCTTCAGAAAACTACGGTCGTACTCATCAGCTTCTACAACGGCCACCGCACGTGCGCTTCCCCAGTAATTGGTATCATAATTGGCAGAAATACCACCCAGAAAGGCATTACAGCCATAACCACTCTCGCGCAGGATGTGGGCGATCATAGTGGAGATGGTGGTCTTGCCATGCGTACCGGCCACCGTAATGGTATACATACGCTCGGTGATCCACTGCAGTACCTCTGCACGCTTATATACCGGATACTGGTGCTCCCGGTACCAGGAAAGTTCCTGATGATGGCCCGGAAGCGCCGGGGTATACACCACCAGCTCAGTTTCTTTTTGCACCTGGCTGATATCATCTACATAATGGATATGCATACCTTCTTTAGTCAGTTGTCGTGTAAGCGGTGTCTCCACACGATCGTAGCCATGCACCACGGCACCGCGCTCCTTGAAGAAGCGGGCCAGGGCACTCATGCCAATGCCTCCGATACCGAGAAAACAGATGTTATGTATGCTATCGATGTTTACCATCAGGCTTCATTTATAATATTCAATACTTCATGTGCAATACGGGTATCTGCATCGCGGATACCATGTTTGGTAATATTTTCGGCCATCAGTTGCTGCATTTGCTCGTCGCCGAGTAACTGGCGCAACTTGGGCAATAGTTCTTCTTTGGCTTCATGGTCGGCCACCATCATGGCGGCATTATGCGCTACGAGGGCCATGGCATTGCTGGTCTGGTGGTCTTCGGCTGCGAAAGGGTACGGCACAAAGATCACCGGTTTACCGGCAAGGCATAACTCTGCACTGGCTATGGCTCCGGCCCGTGAGATGACCACATCGGCCGCGGCATAAGCATATTCCATATTACGGATAAACGCCTGCACAAGCACCTGGTTGCCGTACGCTGTAGCTACCTCCAGCGCACGATCTATATAGGACTTGCCCGTTTGCCAGATCAATTGCACGCCCATGTCGGTCAGCTCTTTTAGACCTGCATCTATGGCTTCATTAATCGTTTTGGCGCCCAGGCTTCCGCCTACAACAAGAACAGTTTTCCTTTGGGCAGATAATTTAAATGCGGCAAGTCCTTCTTCATGACTTACCTGCGCCCCGGACAAGACTTCGCGCACCGGATTGCCGGTAAGGTGAAGTTTATCTTTAGGAAAAAACCGCTCCATATCCTGATAGGCCACGCAGACCGCTTTGGCCTTACGACCCAGTAACTTATTGCTTTTGCCGGCAAAAGAATTCTGCTCCTGGATGAGGGTGGGAATATTCCTGGCCTGGGCCGCGGAGAGCATGGGGAAACTGGCAAAGCCACCAACACCTACTACGGCATCGGGTTGAAAATCCCTGATGATCCTGTTGGCCTGTAAACGGCTCTTTACCAGCTTGAAGGGCAAGCTGAGGTTTTTAAACAAATTACTCCGGTTAAAACCTGCTATATCCAGCCCTACGATCCGGAACCCTTCCTGCGGCACTTTTTCCATTTCCATTTTTCCCTTGGCACCTACAAACAACAACGCCACCTCAGGCCTCAGCCTGCGTAGTGCATGGGCTATAGCCACAGCGGGAAATATATGTCCGCCTGTTCCGCCACCTGCAATGATTATTTTCATATTATCGTTTGTTGCTTGTTGTGTTTTTTACTTAATTGGTGCTGCTTGTGCTCCTTCCATCTCATCTACATACCTGCTTACACTTAATATAATACCTATAGCTATACTATTAAACCATATGGATGATCCGCCCATACTGACCAGGGGCAAGGTAAGCCCTGTGACCGGTACCAGATGCACATTTACCGCCATATTCATCAAGGCCTGGAAGACGAGCGTAAAACTGAGCCCGACGGCAAGGAAGGCACCAAATGCATAAGGGCACCTTCGGAATATCAACACACTCCGCCACAAGAACAACAGATAGACACCGACTAACAGCGCCCCTCCTATAAGCCCATACTCCTCGATAATAATAGCAAAGATGAAATCGGAATAGGGATGGGGTAAAAAATCTCTTGCCCAGCTTTTACCCGGACCGCGCCCGGTAATGCCACCGGAAGCGATAGCAATTTTAGCCTGGGTAATCTGGTAATCACTATCCGGATCTTTAGCCTCCTCCTTGCCCAGGTAACTTTCGATACGCTTTTCCCAGGTAGCACCCCGGCCCACACCCAAGGCCTTAGACAGACCGAAAATGAGCATAACCCCCATGATACCTACGATAGCCAAAAGTGCAATATGCTTTACATCGACCCTGCCGATGAAGAAAAGAATGCAACAGGTAACACCGAGTAACAAAGCAGTAGACAGGTTGGCCGGAGCAATCAGGCCGCAAATAATAAGCACAGGTAACAGTACCGGTAAAAAACCTTTTTTAAAATCCTTGATCACCTTTTGCTTTACACTGAGCTGCCGGGCCAGGAACATGAAAATGGCCAGGCGTGCCAGGTCGGAGGTCTGGAATGTAAGGTTGATCAGGGGCAGCTTGATCCACCGGGCTCCTTCATTGAGGGTGGTACCGAAAAATAGGGTATAGATCAATAAAGGGATACAAATAAGGAACAAAAGGACGGAAAACCGTGCAAACCTGGTATAGTTAATACGATGCACCACGAAAATAATGGCAACACCGGCCACCAGCACACCAAGCTGCTTGACGAGGTAGAAGCCCGAGCTCTTATCCATACGCCAGGCCAGCGAGCCTGTGGCAGAATAAACGGCCAGCAGACTGAGCGCCGATAGTATGAATACTATGGACCAGATCACCTTATCTCCTTTAATTTTTTCTAACAACTGCTGCATGATGTTATTCCTATATAGCAGGACTGCCTAAAGCGCCCTTACTGCTTCTTTGAATTGGGTACCTCTGTCTTCATAATTTTTAAACAGGTCGAAGCTGGCACACCCGGGTGATAATAAGACGGCATCACCTTTCTCTGCCAGTGCATAAGCTGCATTTACCGCGTCCTGCGCACTCTGGGTATCTACAATATGCCTGATAACCGATGAAAAGGCTTTATGTATAGGTGCATTGTCTACACCCATGCATACAATTGCTCTTACCTTTTCCTGCACCAGATCCATGATTTCGTTGTAATCGTTGCCTTTGTCCTGCCCGCCCATGATGAGCACGACCGGTTGCTTCATACTTTCCAGTGCAAACCAAACCGAGTTAAGGTTGGTGCCTTTACTGTCGTTGATGAAATCCACACCTCTTACCGTGGCTACAAATTCCAACCGGTGTTCCAGGCCTTCAAATGTGGCGAAGCTCTCGCGAATAAATTCCTTACGAATCCCTGCGGCCCTTGCCGAAATACCTGCTGCCATAGAATTATACTGATTGTGCTTTCCTTTCAAAGCAAGGTCGTGAATGGAAAGCTTCATTTCATCACCGTCATATTTAATATGCAGTTCATCATCTTTCATAAATGCTCCTTCGTCCTGGGTTAGTTGTTGATCGCTCATCGAAACGGTTATAATTTTTGGTTTTAACGAATGTTTGCTTAAATACGCAGCTATTACTTGGTCATCTTTATTTACTACCAGACAATCTCCGGGCTGCTGGAAGGCCGCTATCCTGAACTTGGCGGCTACATAATGCTCAAACTGATAATCATACCGGTCCAGGTGATCGGGGGTGATATTGAGCAATAAGGCAATGTCTGGCCTGAAGCTGCTGATATCATCCAACTGGAAACTACTCACCTCTATCACATACCATGCGGTAGGGTGGATAGCTACCTGCCGCGCAAAGCTGATGCCTATATTGCCCACGATGGACACCTCCATACCCGCCCGTTGTAACATATCGAACACCTGGCTGGTGGTGGTACTCTTACCGTTACTCCCTGTGATGGCAATGATCTTACTCGCTCCCTTAAACCGGTATGCCCATTCTATCTCACTAATGATCTCCTTTCCTGCACTTTTCAACTGCTGCACCAGTGGCGCCTTTTCCGGGATGCCCGGGCTTTTGATAACCAGGTCGGCCTTCATGACTGCAGCCAGGCTATGCCCGCCTTCCTCAAAATCGACACCCGCATCGGTCAACTCCTGCTTATAGCTGTCCCTGATCTGCCCCGAGTCTGACACGAACACGGTAAATCCCTGTGCTCTGGCCAGTAAGGCCGCTCCATTGCCACTCTCTCCTGCTCCCAGAATAACGATATGTTTCATATACTGCTCCGCTCCTTCTGTTTATTGCACCTTCATGGATACCACACTTAATATCACCAGCATGATGCCTATAATCCAAAAACGGGTAACGATTTTACTTTCATGATAGCCCAGCTTTTGATAATGGTGATGTAAAGGCGACATTTTTAAGATCCTCCTGCCTTCGCCATACCGCTTCTTGGTGTATTTAAAATAGGATACCTGTAGCATCACACTCAGGTTTTCCACCAGGAAAATGCCACATATAATAGGGATCAACAATTCCTTTCGCACAATGATGGCCAACGAAGCAATAATGCCGCCCAATGCCAGGCTGCCCGTATCGCCCATGAATACCTGAGCCGGGTACGAGTTATACCACAGGAAACCGACGCAGGCGCCCACGAAGGCCCCGACGAAGATGGACAGCTCGCCCAGGTTGGGTATGTGCATGATGTTCAGGTATTCGGCAAAGACATAGTTGCCCGATACATAAGCAAATATGCCGAAGCCGATGCCGGCGATAGCCGAGGTGCCTGTAGCCAGGCCATCGACCCCATCGGTAATATTAGCCCCGTTGGATACCGCAGTAATGATGAGTATAACAAAGAGGATATACAACGTGGGGGTAAGCCAGCCTACCGCACCGGCTCCGAAAATGGAAGCGATCTTGGCATAACTGAGCTCATGGTTTTTGGCAAATGGCACCGTGGTGACCGCAGCCTGCACCTGAACATAAGTCTTATAGCTACCATCCTCCGCCTTTCTGGTATAGGGTTCTGTAACGATCTTCTCCGTTTGGTTAAACACAATGGGATTACCTTCCTTAATCTCGCGGGTGGTAACCACATGCTGGTTGTAGTACATGGTAAACCCGATGATGATACCCAGACCGATTTGTCCCAGTATCTTGAACCTGCCGGCAAGACCTTCTTTATTTTTCCTGAATACTTTTATATAATCATCAATAAAGCCGATAAGTCCTAACCATATGGTGGACAAGAGCATCATAAGGATGTACACATTTTCAATGCGGGCAAACAATAAGGTGGGGATAAGAATACCGGCTATGATAATGAGGCCGCCCATGGTAGGCGTACCTCTCTTGGTATCCTCGCCCTGCAAACCCAGATCACGAATGGTTTCCCCAATCTGCTTGCGCTGCAGGTACCTGATAAGCGACTTACCGAACACCAGTGTAATTACCAGGGAAAGCACAATAGCCATGCCCGAGCGAAAGGTAATGTACTGAAACAAACCTGCGCCGCTTAAGCCAAATTCCCCCCTGAGGTAGCTGAATAAATGGTAGAGCATGCTGTTGTTTTTATCCTGATATTCGGATGGTTTTAAAATTATATGTCTAACAGGGCAAACACTTCGAGTAATACTTCCTTATCGTCAAAATGATGCTTTACGCCTTTTATTTCCTGATAATGTTCATGGCCTTTACCTGCCACCAGGACCACATCGCCTTCTTTAGCCAGGGTACAGGCGGTTTTAATCGCTTCCTTACGATCCAGAATCTTCAGGATCTTACGCTTTTGCGCATAACTTAATCCGGCCTCCATCTCCGCTACTATGACCTCCGGTTCTTCAGAGCGTGGATTATCTGAGGTAAGGATTACTTTGTGGCTGTGCTCGCAGGCTACCTGTGCCATAAGCGGCCGTTTCGTCTTGTCCCTGTCGCCGCCGCAGCCCACCACGGTAAGTATTTCCCGGTTATTGCTGAATTGCTTTATGGTGGCCAATACATTCAATAAAGCATCGGGCGTATGCGCATAGTCGATAATACCCAGAACACCTGTATGTGCCGAACGATAGGTTTCGAACCTGCCGGGAGCACCGCGAAGGTTACTGAGTATAGCCAGCACCTCAATCTTATCCTGCCCCAGCAATTCGGCAGCGCCATACACGGCCAGCAAATTATAAGCATTAAACAGCCCGTTCAACCTAAAGTGTACTTCCTGTCTGTTGACCAACATCTGCAAGCCGTCCAGGTCATTATCTAATACCTTACCCTTAAAGTCGGCAGGCAGGCGCAAACCAAATGTTTTTTTCAGCGCAGCGGTGTTTTGTAACATCACCAGACCTCGCTTATCATCTGCATTAGCCAGGGCGAAAGCACTTTGCGGCAAAGCATCGAAAAAGGCCTTTTTGGCGCTTATATAAGCATCAAATGTTTTATGGTAATCCAGGTGATCGTGGGTAATGTTGGTAAAAACACCGCCCGCAAACGCGACACCTGCAATACGATGCTGATGAATAGCATGGGAGCTTACCTCCATAAAGGCATAGGTACAGCCGGCATCGGCCATCTGCCGAAAGAGTTGCTGCAGACTGATGGGATCGGGTGTCGTATGGGTAGCAGGTACACTGGTTTCCCCAATCTGGTTTTGCACCGTAGATACCAGGCCCGTAGTAAAGCCCAATGATTGAAACAACCTATACAATAAGGTAGCCACCGTCGTTTTCCCATTGGTACCGGTAACACCCACTATTTGTAACCGGCGCGTGGGCTGGTCGAAAAAAACGGAGGCCACTAAACCCACTACCGGCGCTACGGATGCCACCTGAATGTAACTGACTTGAGGTACAGGATGAGCAGGAAGCTGCTCGCAAATGACGGCCACAGCTCCCTCAGCTACTACCTGATCTATAAACCGATGACCATCGGTCAGCGTTCCCTTGACGGCAAAAAACAGACACCCCTTCGTGGCCTTCCGGGAATCAAGACACAAAGCGCTCACTTCCACAGCCGTGCTACCCGCAATGTGCAGGACCTGAAGCGGCTGGATAAGTTGCTGGAGTGCTTTCATAGTAATATACTGTCTGTTTTTATGATATAAATCAACCTAATTGAATTTGAATAACCTGACCTGAAGTAAGCTTAGTACCCGGCGGCAGCGACTGGGACACCACTTTACCCTGTCCGCTAACATGTACTTTGATGCCGTTACTCTCCAGCATATACAAGGCATCGCGCAGCCCCATACCACTCACGTCAGGAATTTGATTCTTGCCTGTTTCCTTCTTTTCCAGTTGGTATCCCCTATCTCCTTTATGCAAAGCCATTACCCCATTCCAAGACGGTAGGCTAAGCGGCAATTTCAGTGTTTTGACCACCAGGTCCATATTATCCGCCATGGCATTCTTGGCCACAATCTCCTTCTGTTTGCTGATTGAATCGGCAGGGATGGCCCAACCGCCAATATGTGCTGCATAAAGCTTATCGGCAATGGTCTTGAACACAGGCGCCCCTACTACCGCACCATAATACGTACCATGTGGGGTGGAACGTACCATCACCACAATAGTGTACTCCGGATTGTTATAGGGAAAAAATCCGGCAAAGGATCCCTGGCGAACACCGTCTTTATAACTAATACCCTTATCGGCTACCTGCGCCGTGCCCGTCTTGCCGCCAATACCATAAAAGGGGGACTTAATGCCCCGGCCGGTACCTTCTTCCACTACCGCCAGCATGGCCTCTTTCATTTGCCGTACGGTTTCCGGCTTCCCTATACGCTCTACCAGCACGGTAGGCTCGAAGGTCTTAACCGGCAAACCATACTCTTTTATGGCGCTGACAAGGTAAGGCTTCATCAACTTGCCATTATTGGCCACCGCGTTATAGACCATACAAGTGTGCAGTGGTGTAATCAGGCTTTCGTATCCGTACCCGATCCAGGGAAGCGAGGTGACCTTGTTCCAATCGCTGCTTTTAGTAGTCTTGATCTTTGGCTTGCGTTCACCATCCAGGTCAATGCCGGTACGTTCGTGCAACTTTAAATCCTGCAAATGCCTGATGTATTTCATCGGGTCCTTATGGTAATACTGATTAACCAGCTTGGCAAAAGCCACGTTAGAAGAACGGGCAAAGGCCTTTCTGATCGTCATTTCCCGGTCGCCACCATGGTCGTCTACCACGCGCTGATTACCGAATACGGCTACGCCACCCTGTGCATTTACTTTATCGTTTATGGTAACATACCCATCCTCCAGCAAGGCATACAGCGACATCAGCTTGAAGGTAGAACCCGGCTCAGAAGGGATGAGCGCATAATTAAAATCTTCCCAGTAAGAACCATCTGCCTGACGGCCAAGATTAGCCAGGGCCCTTATCTTACCGGTCTTTACTTCCATAACGATGGCGGTACCGTAGGCACAATTATATTTGGTGAGGACATCCAGCAAGGCATGCTCGGTGACATCCTGAATATTGACATCGATGGTGGTTACAATATCCTGTCCGTTTACCGGGTCTACTTCAGACCCTTCGATGGGCATCCATACATTGCCTGTCGTTTTCCGGATGATACGACTTCCGGCCTTGCCACATAATATGGAATCATATTTCTGTTCGAGACCGATATTCGTCGCATTTTCGCGCCATAAGCCTATGGTGCGGTAAGCCAGCATACCATAAGGGTTTACCCGCTTAGGCTTGGCCTCTGCTATAAATCCACCCCTGTTTTTCCCTTTGTTGAATATGGGAAAATTACGTGCTGCCTGATATTGATAGTAGGCGGCATTCTTTTTCAGCAAATGATACCTTTCCCCTTTATGAAAAGCTTGGCGCAGGCGGCGCTCATAAGCACTTGCAGAAGCATCTTTAAACAGGTTGGCCAAGCATACAGACAGGCTATCTACATGAGTACCGAATGTATCCTTATTGATGGCTTTGAAATCTATGCGCAGATCGAATTGAGGTATGGTGGAAGACAATAGTGTACCATCTTCCGCGTAGATATTGCCTCGTTCCGGCAATAGCTTTTCGTTACGGGTATGTGCTTTTTCAGCTTTAGCGCGCAAGGTGTCGCCTTCCGATACCTGAATGGTAGCAGCCTTGACGATGATCGCCATGGCCAGCAGTACCATTCCCGTAAAGGACAGGTACACCCGGAATCGTATGTCGCGTTTAAAGCTCAAAATGTATTTTAGTTGTCTTCGTTAATGGTTATGGTACGCTTAATTTCAAAAGCCGGTTTATCCAGAGGCTTTAGCCCCAGGGTAGCCGACTGTGGTATCATCTGCGTTTCTGAGGTCTGGTACATCAGTCGCGACTGAACATCCATATACTGCCACCTTAACTCTTTCAATTCTTTGGTCTTTATACCAATGCTCCTGGTTAGGGAAATGGCCCGGTTATTATTAGCAATATAGAGCATGCAAAGCAGGGTGACATACATCAGGAAAGGCATATTATGAACAATGCCCCTGTAGGACACACGATCAATCAGTTCCCTTAAACTGCCTTTTTTGTCTGCCGATGCTGTGCTTTGCTCTGTATCCTTCATATCTATGTGTACACTTATAATCGTTCGGCTATGCGCAACCGGGCGCTGCCTGCTCTTGAATTTTGCTTTATCTCCGTTTCATCAGGTACTACATCCTTAAGTACTTTAAAAGGTCTTTCAAGCCTGGAGCGACCGAAGGGGTCGGTGTCCGGCGTCTCCTCCAAAGTACCGTCTTTCATAAATCGCTTCACCATCCTGTCCTCCAGGGAGTGAAATGTAATGATACACAACCTACCACCCGCCTTAAGACATTGGGGCGTCTGCTCCAGAAACGCACGCAATACACCCATTTCATTGTTTACTTCAATGCGCAAAGCCTGAAACACCTGGGCCAGATACCTGTTTGGATTGCCTTTGATACAGGAAGCGATCATTTCCTTAAACCCGTTAATGGTATAGAGGGTGGTTTTCTTCCGTTCTGCCACTATAGTTTTAGCGAGGGTTTTTGCATTACGCACCTCGCCGTATTGCTCCAACAGACGATGTAAGCCTTGCTCGGAATATTCCTGAAGCAGTTGCGCTGCCGTAAAATCCATCCGGTCGTCCATACGCATATCCAGGGGCGCATCAAAGCGGATAGAAAACCCGCGTTCCGCCGTATCAAATTGAAAAGAACTTACACCCAGATCTGCCAATATACCGTCGACCTTAGGCACTTGATATAACTTAAGGAACCTGCTTATGTAGCGAAAGTTCTCTTTCACCAATGTGACCCTGGGATCATCGGGCAGGTTTTTCCAGGCATCACGGTCATGGTCAAAAACCAGCAACCGCCCCTTGGGCCCCAGCTGCTCTAGGATACCACGACTATGCCCCCCACCTCCAAACGTTCCATCCACATATACCCCGCCCTCCTTTATAGCAAGCGCCTCAATGGTCGCTTCTAACAAAACCGGCTTGTGGTAAAAAGTGGGTTGATCCATGAAACGTTTTTACTATTTATTTAACCAGGCAACATTTGCCCCAGCTTGTTATTGAAAAGGATCCATAATATCTTCACCAAAAACCTCATTAGACAGGCCTTCCAGATCATTTGCATGTTGCTGTAGATAGGCGTAGTACTTATCTTTATCCCAAATTTCCACTTTGTCTACCTGTGCCGTAAATACCAGCTCCTTTTTAAGTCCGGCAAACTCCTGCAAGGGTTTGGGCAGCAATAGCCTGCCCGCTGTATCTAATTCCAGTAGTGTAGCCCCGTTGAGGAACAACCTCTTAAAACGCTGCACTTTTGAGTTGAAATTGTTGAGTTTAGCGAGCTTCTCATTGATCACAGACCATTGCGCCTCTGTATACAGCGACAAGGAGGGCGCATCGATGGTGCGGTGGATAACGAAACGCAAAGGGTCGCCATCAGGCAGCTGCTTGCGAAACCCTGAGGGCATCAGCAGCCTGCCTTTCACGTCCATTGCTATTTCATATTCACCCAAAAAGCCCGTCATAGCTTACTTTTCTACTTTATTCCACAAAATAACACAATTTCCCACAATTTACCACCTCACACAATCGTTAATTTTTTCCACAAATCTTGAGGGCTTGAATGCACGACAGGCAAGCATTTCAGCCCATTCAAGAACTAATTTCATAAACCCTGTGGAGAATGAGATAGAAAATGTGCATATTCGCATATGACAATGTGAATAACTAAATCACTTTGTGCAAAAGTCGTTATTTCACGTGCATATATACCAGAAAGGCCACCCGGTAGGATGGCCTTTCTGCAAAGCAATGGAAAGAGCGAATAGGATTACAATCCGCTGAGGCAAATGCCGATGGCATAGGGGAATACTTCCGGCCCCTTGCCCGCATTAAATAATTGGCTCACGTTATAGGATCCGTAGACAGAGAAATTACCCCATCCCAGGCGGACTGTGGGTGCGAAACGCCAGGTCTGTACATAGCGCTTGGTATTGGTCTTTTCTACTACGGTATACCCTGGTAGGGTATTTTTACTTTTAGCACTGGTACCGATCAGCATGCCGACACGCATACCTACCGCAGCTTTAAATCCTTTATTCCTGTCGTCTTTATTACCAAAGAAACGAATTTCGAAAGGCGCCTCCAGGTAGCTGGTCATCAGTTTGCTCTTCTTGTAGAGGTCAGTACTGCCGGTATCCACATTCTGAAACAGGATCTGATCCTGGGGACTATTCATGACTACCTGCTGGTCTTTAAAATAGATATTGCTAACCGATAAACCAAGACCTGCCGCGAAGCTAAAATTGGATTGCTTAATGGGAAAATCGTAGCAGATATACCCGTTAAACCCGCGGCCAAAACCAGTCACATTTATTGAATCGGGTGTATTGTTCCAGTTCTCGTAAGTGAGCTGTAGCATCACAAAGTCGCGTGAGGGGCGTTTCTTGGTATCCTTCTTTTGTTCCGTGCCTGTAGTGGCCGATGGGTTGACGTCTTGAGCAACAGAAAAAGTGGCAGGGGCGATCGCAAGGAGCAGGATGCCGGCGATTTTCTTCATAAAGTCTTTGTAGATTGAAGCGCAAAGATAGTATTTACGCGGTTTTTTAAATAAAAAATAAGTGGTGCTACAGGTTCGCTGTGTTTTATGTTTAATTTCGTTTCATGTTATCCTTAGGCTATCGGTCAGGCGCACCTGAATTTGAATTCCCCTTCTCCATTTCCAAAGGCACCAAAACCCGGCAACCCCAGCTCGTGGTATCCTTATCTATGGGCAGGCTTACCGGCCTGGGCGAGACCACTTCGATCGGGTACTATAACGCGGACATTGAGGAAATGATTGTGTTGCTGGAAAAAAATCGCGCCTTGATTGAGCGATATGCCCTTATTGCTCCCGAACGTTTCTGGCATTTTCTGCACCACCTTTTACCTGGCAATAATTTTCTCATTTCTGCACTGGACATGGCCGGCTGGGACTTATGGGCCAGGTTGAGAAATGCCCCCTTATATAAAATATGGGGTCTGCAATGGAAAAACATACCGCCTACTGATTACACAATCGGCATTACTGCAGTTGCAGATATTGCCCACCTGGTACGCCAAAAACCGTTTCCCATATACAAATTAAAGGTAGGGAGCACAGATGACCTGGCCCGTCTGGAAGCGCTGAGGGCGGCTACATCGGCTCTGATCCGGATAGATGCCAACGAAGGCTGGGACATCGCTACCGCTAAAGAACTGCTACCACATCTGGAACGCCTGAACATCGAGCTGATAGAGCAGCCACTACCACGAGATGACCGGGAAGGATTGCGACAACTCAGGCAGCTTACAGCTATCCCCATCATTGCCGACGAAGCCTGCCAGCAATTCAAAGATCTGGAACAATGCCTGGAAGATTATGACGGCATTAATGTGAAACTTTCCAAATGCGGCGGCTTGACGCCTGCATTGCAGATGCTGCAACGCATCAAGCAATCAGGGAAAAAGGTAATGCTGGGTGGCATGTGCGAAAACACCATAGGCGCCACAGCGCTCGCCCACTTATTACCCCTTGCTGACTATGCGGATATTGACGGGCCGTTGTTACTTGAAAAAGAGGGGTACGAAGGCCTGACTTATGGTCGTGACGGCATCATTAGTCTGCCACAGGGTCCGGGCCTGGGTATCCGCAGTACTGTTAATTAATGTAAACCATTGCCGCTTCTTTCCGGCCTCCTTGGGCTTAAAAGATTAACTTCGTAGCTCTTATAAAATTAATTTGCAAGATGATTAAAACTAAACAACTGATTGTGGGTGCCTTGTTGGTAGGTGCTGCGGGAACCACAGTTGCTGCCCCTGTTTCGGAATCGAAAGCCAGGCAAGTTGCAGAGCAATTCCTAAACAATAAATCAGGCACGCGAAACAATGTGCTGGAAAAAATTACCCTTCCGGCGCTATCAGGCGCTACTGATAATCACTTTTATGTATTCGGAAGTGCTCAGAATAATGGCTTTGTCATCGTAGCTGCCGATGATGCAGTAATCCCGATCTTAGGCTATTCGCTGGATAACAGTTTTCCGGCAACGAATCTATCGCCGGAGGTAAGCTACTGGTTAAATAACTATAACCGGCAAATCAATTATGTGGTGGAGCAAGACATTAAAGCGACTGAAGAGGTTGCCGGTAAGTGGGAAAGCCTGCTCGGAACAAACGGGAACAGCGCTGCCAAACCCACGACTGTTGTTTCGCCTTTGATGACGACCACGTGGGATCAGGGTAACTATTATAATGAACTATGCCCGGGAAACGGCAACCAGACTACACCCACCGGCTGTGTAGCCACGGCCATGGCACAAATCATGAAATACTGGAATGCCCCGGCCGAAGGTACCGGATCTTATTCCTATAACCACCCCGGTTACGGACAACAATCTGCCGATTTTGGTGCTACCACCTATCAATGGGCAGTGATGCCTAATAATCTGAATAGCACTTCTTCGAGCGTAGCTGTAGATGCAGTCTCTACGCTGATGTATCATTGCGGCGTAGCTGTAAGAATGAATTACGCGCCACAAGGTAGCGGCGCACAAGTAATAGGCTGGGGCACTTATCCCTCAGCGCTGAAAGCCTTTAAGACTTATTTTGGCTATAAGCAAACCACCTCCGGTGTATATCGCGAAGATTATTCGACCGCCGACTGGATTGCCTTATTAAAGAATGAAATGGACGAAGCCCGCCCACTATTGTATGCAGGCTTTGATGATAATTTTAATGCCGGTCATGCTTTCGTATTTGACGGTTATGATGAGAACGATCTGTTTCATGTCAACTGGGGCTGGTCCGGATATTACAACGGCTACTTCTCTGTAGATGATCTGGCGCCTAGCGGAACAGGAACCGGTGGTGGTTCCGGCTTTTATAACGACGGACAACATGCCATTATCAATATTGAGCCGATCAACCCAAATGAAATAACAGATTCTGTTGCTATCGTAGCCCAAAATACCTTAACCATTTCTGCAAACACTATAGAACAAGGAGACGCCTTTTCCGTCACTGCCGATTTCCGTAACTCAGGCACACTGGACTACCTGAATGGCTATTTGCAGGCAAAAGTATTTGAATCCGAGACTAACGAGGAACGCAATTATTTTTCGCGTTTGTACAATCAGAATATTTTAAGCGGAGAAGATACGGTAATTACCTTTAGCTCTAACGGACTCAATAATCTGGAACCAGGTGAATATTATATCCGCATCCAATATCGAGATATGAATGATAACTGGCTGAACATTTCCGATAACGAAGAGGAAGATCACCATAACAAAGTGGCGCTGACCGTTCTGCCTAAACCAACCGGTGTTACAGAAACGGAACAGTCCGCCCAGGTAAATATATACCCCAATCCGGCCTCAAGCACCCTGACAATAGACCTTAGCGGCCTGACTAGTGCACCTGTAGCTATGATATGCTTTGACGTTCACGGAAAAACAATAGATGCGCCTATCAAAATGGGCCAAAATGGCTTGGCCTTGGTTGCTGTACATCACCTCGCTGAGGGGATCTACTTTTTACGCATTCAATCCGAAGGCACGCAGCTATTCAAAAAATTTGTAGTAAAGCACTAAGTTGCATCCTGTTTAAATCACTTATCCCAGCCCGTCCTGAACAAGGGCGGGCTTATACTTTTCTTACCTAGCTTATATGATATCCCGACTCGTGTTCCTTCCTATACTATTGGGCTTGCTCGGCGCCTGTAACCCGCCAAAATCGATCAGCCAGTCGCCTACGGCTTCGACAGCCGCCATCATACCCGGGCCTCCGGCACTCATTTACAAAACAAAGGGTGATTATTACGACAAGGTGCCGGTACTACTAACGGAAGACAAAAAACATATCCTTAGCTACCCCCACCCCACTGACCTCAAAACAGGAGGAGCTTTCGCTTATCCAACAGCCCTCAGCAAAGGCTATCTGCTGGACAACCGGGGTATCAATAAACACGTAGCCTTCCTGAAACTTAGCTATACAGAATATGCTGCCCTTCGCCAAAAGCCCGACACAGCTACCTTGATGCAGCTGATCTTAGATGCAGATCCGCTCACAGAATTATTCTTCTGCGGCAGCAGAAAGCAATATGAGGAAGACCGTATTGCGGAACAACTGAATGAGGTGATTGAGAACGGACAAACCGCCGAACGTTTTGAGCGCATCAAATAAGTCGGTGAACTGCCCAAAAATGATGGCATGCTAACCCCACAAGGGTTAGGTATAATAAGGACTTATCAGTAAATAGACCAGCACGCCGGTTATGGATACAT
>JBEBUO010000014.1:0-21444 GCA_040393285.1 Taibaiella helva
TTTTGATTTGCCGGAGTATGGTGCCGAAAGCAGGACCCATAAAAGGAAGCCAGTAACGAACTATCACCAAATCAGGCTTTTGATCTCTAATTGACTTACCCACCCTTAACCAATTCAAAGGATTAATCGAATTGATTACACTATGGATAGTTAGTTGAGCAGGAGCCGGCTCATCTGTGAACTGGTTTTTTCCGGGAAATAGAAATGAAGGGTATTGAAGAGAGAAGGAATAAATCACCACATTTTGACCCTCCTCCTGCAACACCCCGGCAAGTCTTTCATTAAAAGTGGAAATTCCTCCACCACGTAAGGGGTGTGCTGATCCGATTATTATTATATTCAATACTGCAAATTTTAAAGCAAAAATAGCAAAGATGCAGTACGCATCCTTGCTATTCAAAATTATTTGTGGGTCTTTATTCTTTAATTACTTTTTCCTTCTTATTTATACCCGCTCCTACTATTTCGATAAAATATACCCCTGATGAGATATTTTGGCAAGATTGATAAATCTGGTTTGAACCCCTCTGCAACTTTTTCATACTAGACATTAACAACTTACCCGATATATTGTAAAGGTTTATTGTTACCTCGACATTCTGAGGAGCGGATAAACTAATACTCCAACCAGTATTTGCGGGATTAGGAGTCACAGTAATACCATCCCTATTGAAATTATTTCGGCTTTCAAGGGTTTTAGTTTTACTAATAAATGAAAAGGATGTAGGGTCATCTGATGTAAATATCTTACTTTGTTGCACATCTTCACCTGATGATTTTGCGCTCTCTCTTGATCGATAAGTTACGATCAATTCAGGCCACATGTTGCAATCTTCGTGATCACTTGATGCATATACCTGCTGTCTGTAATATGGAGACTCTGTAATCAATCTTAATAGGAAACCATTATTTGCATAAGGATCTGTAACCATTTCGCTAACTATTTGCTGTACCATGTTAGTGACATCTAACGCAATATTCCAATTCCACCTAGAGTTCGTAATAGGTATGTTTACCCAATTTCCCGGAGTGGGGTCCGTAGCGGGTTGATTATTCCACGTCACTGTTTGTTCGTTCCAATTATTAGGGCTGAGTGGATTGCCTGCACCTGGAAGCACTCGTTGCACCCAGCCTTCATTATTGAGGGGTAAAGGTGTAGATGGGAACAAGTTGTTCCCCCATTGCATTGTACTAGACGGTGTATGTAGTACAAGTTTTGCGTTAATAATCGTGGACCCCGGTGGAATAGTACTCAACCATGTAAACCGAATCAAACTTCTAGTGGTGCCATCAGCACAACTGATCTCCGACCAAGTCCAAGCTGAAAAAGACAATTCGCTATCATTTCCAAAATTTAGGTCCGCAGGAGTTAACGGATAGCCACTTGGAACACAATTGCTACTTAATCGCCAGATTTGAGCATCTTCTCCTATAACACCATCTGGCTTTAAAGAGATTGTCGTTTGGGCATAAGTTGCCATTGTAATGATACACAAAGCGGTAGCTCCAAAAAATGATTTTTTCATAAAGTGTAGTATTAGTGAATGATATCTCAAATATATTGAATTATATTAAATTTAGCATTACAAAAAACCTGGCTTTTGTTAAACACACCAATGAACTTGTATACAAAAAGGAGGACTGCCCATTGTATTGGACGTGCCCCTTCTATTTCTTGAAAAAAAATATTCCGTTACAGCAATTGTTCCAGCTCCTTTAAACAACTGATTTCATAGGTAGGTTTTTCCTCATGCGCCCTTTTAGCCGGATTAAAATAGACCTGGTCCATGCCAAAGCGCTGTGCTCCTAGCACATCAGCCTGTAGGGCATCGCCAATCATAATGCTTTCCCGCAAGCCAGCCCCTGTATGTTTCAAGGCAAATTCAAAAATGGCAGCATGAGGTTTCATACTGTTGCTTTTTTCAGAAGTGATCACCGCATCAAAATAATGGTCAATACCAGAAGTCCTCATTTTTTGCCACTGACTATCTTCAAATCCATTGGTAATCAAATGAATACGGTAGCCTTTACCGCTGCAAAAATCCAGGGTCTCCCTGGCAAAAGGGATCAATAAACCCTGATAGGGCAGCCGGTCCAGGTAAGTCGCACTCATAACCCGTGCCAGCTCCTGATCGGCTATCTTAAAATCGAGCAAAGCATGCCACATGCGTTTCCATCGCAATTCTTCCCTCCGGATAAAACCCTTACGATAACGTTCCCAAAATTTCTCGTTATGGGCCTCATATACCGTTCTGAAGTGCTCAAAATCGACAATCCCCTTTTCGGCAAGGCCAAAGTCATCATACAGCACTTTCAGCGTCACCGCCGAATTCTGTTCAAAGTCCCACAAGGTATGATCCAGGTCAAAAAAAAGGTGCTGGTACATAAGTTCTGTTTAGCATGCACAAGTAAAAATTCCGTTTCCGGCTAATGGATCAGCTCCATCATGGAGCGAAAAGCCACAAAGCGGTTACCGAATTTATCCAGGCCTTTCTGGCGCATTTTATCTGCATGCTCTTTAAGGTAACTTTCATAGTGTTCCAGGCTATCGCAGTGATATTGAACCACATAAGTGATGCCATCGCTTTCCTCCTGCTCCATCAGCCGCGCCAGCCGGTAGTCGGTAAACAAACCTGTACCCATCATCTCGTCCAGGTGCTCCTGTTTCATCCATGCCAGCCAGGCTTCCGCCACTTCCGGATTAACCTTTATAGTTACATTATAAATTATCATCTTAAAATAATATTAGGAATAGAGGGGTAACAAAAAGTCTTACAGGTTCTGGTTCCGCCTATTTTTTGCTGATGAGCGCATCCATGCTGTATTTTCCGGGTCCCAACAGCAAGATAGCCGTATAGCCAAGTATAAAAGCCGGTATCAGGTCATACTTTCCAAAAAGCACGTAATCATGGGCACCAAAAGCCACAAACATAGTGATAATCAGCGGTATCGTAGCCAGTCGGGTACATAGGCCAACAATCAGTAACAGGGCGCAAAAGAACTCTGCAAAGGTAGCCAGTCCTAAAGAAACCACCGGACCCAAACCCATAAAATCCATGAATTCCTCTTTCATGCTGGCAAAGTTGGATAGTTTTTTCCAGCCATGGCTCGGAATCATCAACACCCCAAAGCCAACCCGAAGTAAAAGTGTGGCTATATTAAATGCATGTTTGGAATAGCCATGATAAAATAGTCTTTTCATCCGATGTATTGTTCATTTAGTCAAGTAAAAAGTAAGGGTTTTCTTATCTTGCATGCGGCAAACCCAGGCCATGCCCTCATGGCTGCAATAATATCTAATTTCCGGCACATTTCGCGTGCGGCTTTTCTGATTTACCGATAATATAAAACGATATGATACATCCCGATACCCTCCGATTCCTGCTTCAGCTTAAGGCGAACAACAATAAAGAATGGATGGACGCCAATAAGAAAGCCTACCAGGCTGCCAAGGCCGATTTTGAGGCTTTTGTCACGCAGCTGCTACAAGAACTGATCGCTATTGAACCCGACTTTTCAGGACTTGAAGCCAGGAAGTGCATTTTCCGGATCAACCGCGATGTCCGGTTCTCGCAAGACAAATCGCCTTATAAAGCCAATTTTGGCGCCGCCTTTAGCGCCGGCGGGAAACAGGCCCCAGACGCCGGCTATTATTTTCACCTGGAACCCGGGGGTAAGTCCTTTATCGGGGGAGGCATGTGGATGCCTGAAAGCATACAATTAAAAAAAATAAGACAGGAAATCGACTATAATTATAAGGACTTTGAAACCCTGTTGCAGCAACCGGCCTTTCATAAGCTATTTCCCCATATAGATGGCGAGCGGCTGAAAAAGGCCCCACAGGGCTACAGCCCCGAGCATCCTGCTATCGAGTACCTCCGCCTTAAGAGCTTCACGGTAGGGCATGCCCTGAGCGATAAAATGATCGGCAGCAAAATGCTGCTGGCACATAGCCGATCCGTATTTGAAACCATGAAACCCTTTGTTGACTTCCTGAATAAGGCCGTAACCTAAGCCAGGGCTATGGGCTTGCTACTTAGAAAGCAACCTGTAGTTTAAATTTTAAACTATGATCAAAAAAACAAGCCTGACCGCCCTCTGTATAACGGCAATGCTCCTCAGTGCCGTAGCACAGAAAAACAGTATCGAAATTTCAATGGGAGGCTATATGATGCCCGGCGTAATCGTCTACAATCATAGCATGACAAATGTTGTTGGTCTTACGCTGGGTAGAAAAATTAATGAACGAACAGAACTGACACTAGGTTATGTATTTCCTAATGCGCAAGGAATTTTAACTTACGGTATGGGCCGCTTGCTGAGCACAGAAGAGATACTGGATAGCTATGATGACTTAGGAAAACTTTTTGATCGCTGGCGCTATCACTATTGGGATGCGGGTGTACGTTACAAAATAGTAGCTATAGGTAATCATTCCCTTAAAGCATTTCAGTCCATCTCCCTGGCCCATGGGGAAAATGATTACCTGGAAAATATGGGGGTTGTTCCTATTCCTGGCGATTCTTTTCATACGGTATTTATAGAATATGAAACGAAGAAGGAATTCTATATGGGTGGGGTCACGGGATTAAGCTATGATTATACCTTTTGGAAAAACAGGATCAATATAGGCGCTCATTTTAGTGCCCGCTACTACCTGAAAAATTTCCCCTTTCAGGTCAACTACGGCCTTCATCTGGGATATAACTTTTAAACCAGGTCCAGATCTTATCATTAATCAATTCAGAAAAAAACCCTGCCCACAATACATGGACAGGGTTTTATCTACATCAAAAAAGAGGTTAATCTTTGGGATAATAGCTGATGTCGAAACTTAAAGTCAGCATCATCAGTTTCACATCGTAATCGGCATAAGGTTTATAAAAACCGCCTTCTATAGCCTCGGAATAATCAGCATTCAGGAAATTAGTAGGATAGTACTGCAGCTTAACAGCCAGGCCGGGGTGCACATGAGCGCCTACAAACACGTAAGGCATCACCGCCGGTGTACGATCGCTAAACCACTCATTAAATTTCTCCTTATCACTGCGCTTCACATATGTCTTTTCCTTAAAGTTGAACGGAAAATCCACACCACCACCCAGCATGAAATAATGTCCGTGGCGTACATTACCTAGTTTTAAGGCAAGGGGAATACCTGCAGTATACACCCGGCGTTTGGTGGTTACATCACCTGTTTTCTCAATAAAACCGATATTCTTGATATTCACCCCGGTGAACAAACCGAAGTTTTTATTAAAATCATAGTTGGCGTTCACCCCGACATGGAAAAACGCAGTAAAACGCGGGATGGTCATTTTACTCACATCATGCTTGGTGAGCGAAGCGGTAGAAAGTACGTATCCGTCGATACCACTGCTGAGATAAAGCTTTTGTACAGGGCGCTTACCTTTGGGCATGAAATGGTTTTTATGACTTTCTACCTTTTCAGAAACATCTTCCTGACCTATAGCAGGCGTTTGCGCCAACAGCAGGCAGCCAAGGGAAGCTAATGCAAAATGAGTACATAATTTTTTCATAAAATCAGGTGTTATAATGATTGAAACCAAGCCCGCCACAAGATTAAAAAGCGGGTAACGTTTAAAGCAGCAAAATTAGGCTAAAAAAGAGCAAATGAAGCAAGCCACGACAAAAAACTGCCGAATAGCCATTTTTGCCTCCGAAAAGCTGTAAATATTTCAGCTACACGCCCTTGGCACATTAATTGAACAGGTTATATTCCTTATCTGCCACCGGCAATAAAGCTGTGGTTGACAAAATGTCTGATTTAATGGATTTGAGCAAACTGATCTTTAATAGTAACGAAAACGATATGGAATTCATGCCCATCGTGCCCTTAGGTGAGGTGGAAATGGACGATGCCGAAAAAAAGAGCTTGCCCGGTGACATTCCCATTATCGCCTTGCGCAATACCGTTTTATTTCCCAATGTAGTGCTGCCCATTACCGTAGCCCGCGAAAAATCCATTAAGGCCATTAATGCTGCTGCGGAGCAAGGTGGTCTTATAGGGGTGCTGGCTCAGAAAAACGCAGATACGGAAGACCCGGAAGCCACCGATATTCATGAGGTAGGTACCCTGGCAAAGATTGTGAAGCAAATCAAATTGCCCGATGGCAATACCACTTTGTTCATTATGGGTCGCATGCGTTTCCGCATAGATGCCTATACCCAGTCCGATCCCTTTCTGAAGGCGAAGGTCAGCTACCTGGAAGATAGCTTCCCGATGGAGGACAATGAGTTTAATGCCATGATCGCCTCTGTAAAGGAGATGTCTGAGCGCATCATTTCCTTATCCCCCAATATACCCGTAGAAACGGGGATGATGCTACGCAATATTGAGAACAATTCCTTCCTGGTGCATTTCATTGCTTCCAACCTGGACACCAAGTTGCTGGAAAAGCAGCGTATGCTGGAACAGGACGATACCCGGAAACGAACCCACCGGCTGATAGAGCTCTTACAATCGGACCTGCAAATGGCAGAGCTCAAAAACGAGATTACCACCAAGACCAAAGGGGAGATCGACAAGCAGCAAAGGGAATATTTCCTACAGCAACAACTTAAAAGCATTAACGAGGAACTGGGCGGGGAAGGTAACGATCGGGAAATAAAAGACCTGCAAAAGCGGGCCGACAGTAAAAAGTGGAGCGAAGCCGCTAAGGAAGCCTTCCAGAAAGGTATCGGCAAACTGGAACGCATGCACCCCCATTCTCCCGATTACTCTGTGGTGTACAACCACCTGGACCTCCTGCTCGACCTGCCCTGGAACGAATATACCGAGGATAAATACGACCTTAAAAGGGCCATGAAGGTGCTGGACGAGGACCATTACAGCATGGAAAAAATTAAGGATCGGATACTGGAATACCTTGCCGTACTAAAGCTGAAAGGCGACCTGAAGTCGCCCATCCTGTGCTTTGTAGGCCCTCCGGGCATTGGTAAAACATCGCTGGGCCAAAGCATTGCCAAAGCCATCAACCGCAAATATGTGCGGCTGAGCCTGGGTGGCCTGCATGATGAAAGTGAGCTCCGCGGCCATCGCAAAACTTATATAGGCGCTATGCCGGGCCGCATTATCCAGTCACTCCGCAAGGTAAAATCGTCCAATCCCGTATTTATTCTGGATGAGGTGGATAAAATTGGCAAAGATTTTCGGGGCGACCCCAGCTCTGCCTTGTTAGAGATCCTGGATCCAGAGCAAAACAGCACTTTTTACGACAATTACCTGGAAATGGAATACGACCTTTCCAAGGTACTGTTCATCGCTACTGCCAATACGCTGAACGATATCCAGCCCGCACTGCGTGATCGCTTAGAAATCATACAGCTATCGGGGTACAGTGTGGAAGAGAAAACAGAAATTGCCAAACGCCACCTGCTCCCTAAGCAGAAAAAAGCGCATGGATTGGACAAAATACCCATTAAGTTCAACACCTCCGTATGGCAGCAAATCATTAAAGACTATACACGCGAATCGGGTGTGCGTGAACTGGACCGACAAATTGCCGGTATTATGCGGCATATTGCCCGTAAAGTGGCTATGGAGGAGGAGCATGCCTTTGTGATCAGTACGGAACTGGTACAGAAAGCACTGGGGAACCCGAAATACAGCAATGAACTCTACGACAAAGCCAACCCGGCGGGCGTGGCCGTGGGCCTGGCCTGGACCTACGTAGGCGGAGAAATCCTCTTTATCGAAACCAGCCTCAGCAAAGGTAAAGGTGGCCTGGCCCTGACCGGCAACCTCGGTAATGTAATGAAGGAATCTGCCGCCACAGCCCTGGCCTACCTGAGGGCACATGCCGCCGATTATAAAATCGATCCGGAAGTGTTTGAAGGTACCAATGTACATATACATGTACCGGAAGGTGCCGTACCTAAAGATGGCCCCAGCGCGGGTATCACCATGCTATCGGCACTTACCTCCGCTTTTACCGGCCGCAGGGTAAAACCTTACCTGGCCATGACCGGAGAAATTACCCTGCGCGGACAGGTATTGCCCGTGGGTGGCATCAAGGAAAAGGTGCTGGCCGCAAAAAGAGCAGGTATCAAAGAAATTATGATGTGCGCACAGAACCGCAAGGATGTGGAAGAGATCAACCCGCAGTTTATCAAAGGGCTTAAGTTTATATACGTTAGTGAAATGAACGAAGTGCTGGATAAAGCACTTCTTAAACGGTGATATTCAAACTATTACATCATATCACCTGATTATTTACACACAGCCCGGATCCCCTTTCCGGGCTGTGCGCATATGATTATATAGCAACGTACTACAGTTGTTACAGCCTTTATATAAAGCCTTTGTAGCCGCTAAGCCGGCTTAAGCCAAAGAGGCGCCCAGAGTGATGCGTTTTACGGTTCGGGGCATAGTGCTAAGTCGGGATACCGGGTACTGCCACAAACAATCGCTACATTTACCGAAAGAAATAGCACTTTTGTCGAAAGCAACTTTCTTAGCGGAACAGCAAGGATTACTTTTGCTATAGATTAATGATCCAAATTATGGAACCTACAAGTAAGCAACCACCGATGCGACAATCGCCCCATAACCGAAACCTGGGCGGACTGGTACTGATATTGATTGGCGTGGTGTTTCTCCTCAAAAAAATTCCCGGTGTTCACGACTGGATACCCTACTGGGTGTTTACCTGGCCCTCTATCCTGATCGTGATCGGCCTGTTTATCGGCATCAAAAGCCGGTTTAAGAGTATCGCGCCATTTATCCTCATTGGATTGGGGCTTTTTTTCCTGCTGGAGCAGGCCAGCCTTATTGCAACGAACTTCAGACCTTATATATGGCCGATCGCCCTTATTCTCTTGGGCATTGTCGTCCTCTCCCGGCGCAACAATCCCAATGCCTGTCGTGGTAGGGCACGGTACAGGCACCACAGGCCCTTTCCGGTAGAACCTTTAAACCCGCAGATAGACAGCGACGACCTGCTCGAAGTCAACTCTGTATTTGGCAACATAGAGCGTAGCCTGATCAGTAAAAACTTTAAGGGAGGCAGCATTTCCGCCACCTTTGGTGGTGCAGAAGTTAACTTATCCAAATGCGATTTTCAAAACACCATTACCCTGGATATATCTGTTATATTCGGGGGGGTAGAACTGGTGGTGCCCGCCAATTGGCAGATAAAAAACGAAGTGAACGCCATTATGGGTGGCATTGAAGATAAAAGAAACCTCACCAGCATCGACGACCAGCCGGGTAAAATTCTGATTTTGCGCGGCTCGGTGATCTTTGGCGGATTGGAGTTAAAAAGTTTCTGACCAACACATAAAATCGCACTGCTTTGCAGTTTCTTAGAAAAATAAACCTCAACCTGAGTGCAGCCAGCCTGTTGATCGTGCTTAGCGGTCTTCAGGCTTATTGGATGGTGTCGGCAAGGGGCTTTCCCATGAGGACCGCCCTGTTTGACGTGGTTGGCAGCTACTCCCTCTTGTACCTGTGTTTCCTTTTTATCCGTTACGGGCTTAACCACTATTTTATTTCCTCCAGGTATAATTACCTGATCCTTGCGGTACAAAGCCTCATCATTGCCCTGGCCTGGATGTACTCTTGCGAGTGGACGCTGCTGTACCTGCTCTTAAACGACCCCCATTACGCCGAGTTCTGGGAACTCAGCTGGGCGGTACGCATGGTGCTGGGTTGGGTATTGCTTTACGATTTTTGCCTCTTTAACCTGATCCTGCATAAAAATCAGAAAATACAACAGGAACAATCCGTACATCAGCACACCGAACAGTTACGTAAAGAAGCAGAACTGTTTATGTTGCGCCAGCAACTCCAGCCCCATTTCTTGTTCAACAGCCTCAATTCCATTAATGCACTTATAGGACGGGAGCCACAGTTGGCCCGCACCATGGTACAGCAATTGTCTGAATACCTACGGCACACCTTGAAGAAGGAAGATGAAGCCCTTATTTCCTTCCAGGAAGAAATCGACGACCTGCATATTTACCTCAATATAGAACAGATCCGTTTCGGGCATCGCCTTAAGGTAAGCGAGGCTATAGAAGAGGAATGCCTGCAGCATAAAATCCCTCCTTTCCTGCTGCAACCCCTTATCGAAAATGCCATCAAATACGGCCTGTATGGCACTTTAGGCGAAGTAACCATCAACATTACCGCTTACCTCAACGGCGGAAAATTTTTTTTCAAAATCGTTAATCCATACGATCCTCATGCAGTAGCTGCCAAGGGTACCGGTTTCGGGCTGGAGTCCGTAAAAAGAAGGTTATACCTGCTCTTTGGCCGCAACGACCTGCTGGAGCTACAGCGCCACCAGATAGCTGGCACAGCGGCCGACGACCCGCAACACTACTTTACTGCCGTTATTCAGATTCCAAGACAAGTTGCTACAATTTCCACAACCGAAAATCCAGTAAACAATGACCTCCAAAACACTCAAAGCCATACTGATTGACGACGAACCGCTTGCAAGGGCCCTACTCGAAGAGCTGCTCGGCAATGAAAAAGACATCCAGATTGTCGCTTCCTGTGCGGACGGGTTTGAAGGCCTGAAAGCCATCCAGGAACACCAACCTGATTTTATCTTTTTAGATATTCAAATGCCTAAAATCAATGGTTTTGAAATGTTGGAATTGCTGGAGACACCTCCTGTGGTTGTCTTTACCACAGCATTTGACGAATATGCCATTAAAGCATTTGAAGTGAATGCGCTCGATTATTTATTAAAGCCCATCAACTTTGAACGTTTTCAAAAGGCACTGGAGAAAATAAGAATACAAGTAGCCAGCGGGCAGCCTGCTGTTCTGCCGGAAAAACGCACTTCGGTACACCTGCCGGAACAGTCGCAACGCATTGTGGTGAAAGACAGCGGCCATATCAAGATCATTCCCTTACAGGATGTATTGTATATAGAAGCCGCCGACGACTACGCCAAGGTCACCACAGAAGCCAAGTACTATCTAAAACATCAGCGCATGGCCCATTTCGAGACCCAGCTACCCGCCCACCAGTTTGTACGTGTACACCGCTCCTATATTGTAAATGTGCAGCACATCCATAAAGTGGAGCTGTATGAAAAGGAGAACTATTGCGTCATCCTGCGTAATCAGGCTAAAGTACCTGTGAGCAGAACCGGATACGGCAAGCTTAAGGCCGTTCTTGGCATTTAATTGCCGGACCTATCTTATAGTAACAGGGTATGCGTATAAGCAAACCAATCGTTTTCCTCCAGGTCCACCATGAGCAGCCCGGCCTGCTGTTGTGCCACCTGCTCGCTGATCAGCCCCGCGGCCTTGCCGGCATGTTCACGGTCCAGATGGCTAAAAGGCTCATCCAGCAATAACCACTTAAACGGTTGAAGTAAAGCCCGGATAATGGCCACCCTTTGCTGCTCCCCATAGGACAGGGTACCTGCGGATTGCTCCCATTTATCGCCAATGCCCAGCAGCCCGGCCCAGTGTTTAATCTCAGCTGTAGGCACCCGGGCTTGCAGGCTTTGCTTCAGCAAGAGGTTTTCACCCACCGTCAGCTCGGGAAACAAGCGCAAGTCCTGGAAAACGAGGCTGAGTTCCGTGCTGCGCCAATGGGCCCAGCGTGCCGGGTCCGCTTCCTTTACCGAATGTTGTGCCCATAAGGCGTCGCCCGAAAAATCAGTGCGCAGGCCATAGAGGATATGCATGAAAGTTGATTTTCCCTTTCCCGAAGCTGCCTTGAAAAACACCTGATCTCCCGGCGCAACAGCTACTTCCCTGCCCCATATTGCAGAGGCCGACAGGTCGTGTTCCTTAAGCGGGTGCGGCACCAAATTCCGTAAGCGCAACTGCATATGAGGGATGATATTAATATGAATGAAAGGACCCCTTGTCGGTACCACCCAACATAGGCACAAAGCTAAATGAATCCAGCAGCTCGTGTTCATGACCTGTTTCCGTCCTGGTAAGCCGCATCATGCGCTGTATACCCTCCTGTTCCGGATCGTCTACCGGCAATACCATGAGCCCTCCTATTTTTAACTGCGCCATCAGCAAAGGTGGGATTTCGGGCGCCGCAGCAGTAATGATAACCTTGTCGAAAGGCGCATAAGAAGGTAGTCCGGCAAAGCCATCGCCATAGAATCTTTTGAGTCGCGGATAATGTTTCAGGAAATGAAAATGATTGTTGTACTCGAACAGCTTCTTTTGCCGTTCTATCGTGTACACCATAGCGCCCAGCTCTGCCAGCACACAGGCCTGGTAGGCGCTGCCGGTGCCTACCTCCAGCACCTTGTCAAAGGGCTTTACCTGTAGCAGTTCCGTCTGGTAAGCCACGGTGTAGGGTTGTGAGATCGTTTGCCCGGCCCCTATAGGAAAAGCTTCATCCGTATAAGCCCTGCTTTCAAAGGCCGTATCCAGGAAAAAATGCCTGGGGATTTTAGAAAGTGCGCTGAGCACCCGTTCGTTTTTAATACCCTTGGCCCTGATCCCGGCAATGAGCTCCGCCCTTAGTCCTTTATGCCTGTAAGTATCCGGTCGTTCCTGCTGCTGTAACATACCACAAAGATAAGTGCTATTCCCTACTACCGCAAGCGGGTCGGTGGCGTATTAAACGCCGTAAACCTGTAGCCTGAACTAAAGAAAAACCACAACACACCACAATACCGCCGGTGTTTTCTTATTTTCACACCGTTTTTACGGCTTTTAATATCATGAATAGACTGCGCTATACGCTCTGCTGCCTGCTGCTTGCCAGCTCTGTAACGGCACAACAAGATAACGGGAACCCCCTCTACTGGAAAAACAGAAAGCCGCATCCCGGCTATTGGCAACAAGATGTGGCCTATACCATTGAGGCCACGATTGAGGAACAAAGTCATATCATTTTCGGAAAGCAAACACTGAACTACACCAATAATTCCCCCGACACACTCCGCTTTGTGTACTTCCATCTGTACCAAAACGGGTATGTAAAGGACAGCTATACCCACAAATTAAGCCTGGCCAATAACACCCGCCCGCGCTTCGGTTCCCTGGAGGCACAGCAACTGGGCATTGTGCTGGACCATATTAAAGCGGACGGGCAGGCAGTACAAACCGAGCTGGACAATACCATCCTGAAAGTTATACTGCCGCAGGCACTGATGCCGGGCGCCACCATGCAGTTTACCATGGATTTTGAAACCTATTACGACCGGGGAAGCATACGCAGGCGCATGCAAATGTATGATGCCTGGGGACATACCCATTATAACGGCTGCCAGTGGTATCCCAAGATAAGCGTATATGATGCCCGGTTTGGATGGGACACCCAGCAACATCTGGGAAAAGAATTCTATGGCGACTTCGGCTCCTTTGACGTCACCCTGGATTTTGCCGCCAACTATATTGTAGAGGCAACCGGCGTGTTACAAAACAGGGAAGAAATGCTGCCTGATACGCTGCGGCAAAAGCTGGACCTGAAAAATTTTGCCCGCAAACCCTGGGGCGAGCCACCCACGGAAATCATTCCTTACAACAAGGAAGAACGCAAAAAATGGCATTTCAAAGCCGATTTGGTGCATGATTTTGCCTTTACAGCCGATCCTAGTTACCGTATAGGTACGGAGTATATACAGGGTGTGGAATGTGTGGCCCTGGTACAGGAACCACATGCTTCCGGCTGGCAAAATGCAGCACAGCTCGTGGCACAGACCATAGCCACCTTTTCAGCGCAGTTTGGCCCCTACCACTATCCCAAAATGATAGCCGCCGATGCCAATGACGGCATGGAGTACCCCATGCTCACCCTGGATGGCGGCAAAGAACCCGGCTACCGAGGCTTATTGGTACATGAAATAGCCCACAACTGGTTTTACGGCATGGTGGGCAATAATGAAACCTACCGGGCATTCCTGGACGAAGGCCTTACCCAGTTTCTTACCTCCGAAGGCTTGCGGACCATCGATGGGGACCAATTTGTAGAAGCCCCACCCAAGGCGGCCTGGCAGCAGTTCTTCCTGCCCCCGCGCAACACCAGGGACGTCAGGGCCATGCAGGCCTATATACAAGATGCCGCCACAGGTGCCGATGCGCCGCTCAATACCCATTCAGACGACTTTAACAGCGCCATGGGGCATGGTGGAGGCTACCGGCTGGTGTATTACAAAACTGCCAGCATGCTGTACAACCTGCAACTGGTACTGGGTGATACGCTGTTTGCACAGGCCATGAAGCACTACTTTAACCAATGGAAATTTGCCCATCCTTACCCCGAAGACTTCAGAAACAGTATCATTAACTACAGCAAAGTGGACCTTAACTGGTTCTTTGATCAGTGGCTGGAAACCACCAAGGACCTGGATTACAGCATTGGCAAGATCAGAAAAATAAAAGGTACCGATAGTCTGGCTATAACCTTCAGACGTAAAGGTGCCATGCACATGCCCCTGGACTTCACCCTGACCGATAAACAGGGCGGGCAACACAGCTATTACATCCCCAACACCTGGTTTGAAAAAGAAACTGAAGCCACTACCCTGCCCCGCTGGATTGGCTGGGGCCAACTGCAACCTACCTATACCGCCCGTGTACATGCCCCGCAAGGCATACGACACATACAAATCGACACCAGCGGGCGCTTTGCCGACCGCTATATGCCCGATAATTACCGCAGCCGGCCGGCGTTGATCAGCAAACATAAATTGTCGGGGCGCTGGGATGGTGGTAACCGGACCTCGGCCGATTGGAAAAAATACCAATTGTTTTACCGGCCCGACCTGTGGTACAATGCCGTAGACGGTATTGAAGCGGGCATGCACCTGGAAGGTAGTTACCTCAACACCTACCATAACTTTAGCACCACGGTATGGCTCCATACCCGGCTGGGCACCTGGAACCGCTTCCAAAACGCGGAAGGGCCTGAAGGCCTGGGTAAATGGATCAATTACACCTTTGCCTACAGTAGTCCTATAAGCCGCCGGCTGCCCCAGGTACTTACCTTCGTCAACAGCCGCTACCTCGATGGCCTTTGGCGGCATCAGCTCGGCTGGACCTGGAACAGCCACACCGGCAATCGCCTGCAACTCTGGATGCAAAGCCTGCACCGGGAGCCCGCTAACGATTATTTAATATATCCCAAGGAATGGAGCAGTACAGATAACCGATTCAATAACTCCCTGAACGTAGCCTATACGCATGCTTACCAGTATATAAAAGGAGCAGGACGGTTTACCCTGTCGATGAGGGCACCGGTATTACAGGGTGATTTTGATTATAGTTATGTACAGCTGGAATCACTGAATGAACGATGGGTATACCGCTTTTTGCTGCGCAGCCGGGTATTTGCCCGCTATGGTTGGGGGCAGGAAGTACCTTACGAAAGCGCTCTTTTCCAGGCCGGCGCCAGCCCGGAACTGATGATGGACAATAAATACCTGCGCAGCCAGGGCTTCCTGCCCTACGAATGGACCGGGTACAGCCACAGGCAAACGGGACACCTGCATGCTGGCGGTGGCCTCAACCTGCGGGGATATGCGGGTTACTATGCATTCGACAGGCGGGGAGGCGAAGAGTATGTGGCCTATAAAGGCCGGGGCGGTGCCTCGCTTAACCTGGAGATCGACTTTAGTCAATACCTGCAATGGCAACCCCGGATGCTTAAGAACCGGCTGAAAGGCAATGTGTATTTCTTTGCCGACGGTGGGGTGATGGAGCTGGGTGATTACCCGGTAGTGTTCCTGGGCATTCCCGACTTCTGGACCACCACCCCTACCCGTTACTGGTCGGACTTCAGGATGGATGCCGGCATCGGCGGTATGCTTACCGTCAAGAACTGGGGCTTCTTTGATAAAGCCAAGCCGCTTACCCTGCGCCTCGATTTCCCCTTGTTTCTGAACCGGCCGGCCCATACCGATGCCGGTTATTGGGCACCACGCTGGGTAGTGGGTATCAACAGTGCCTTTTAGCGCCACTATATCTCTTAACAATCCTGTTAACACAGCATAAAGCCATAAAAAAAATACTTCTTTATCTTTACGCTCCATTTTTAATTCTCTAAAAGAAATAAAACCAACACACGCTTATGCGACTTATTGCTTCTATGGGATGTGGTTTGGGACTGGCTCTCCTGGCCTTTTCCGCTACTGCCCAAACGCTTTTTACTTATGGCGACCATAAAGTAGGTAAAGAAGAATTCCTCAGGGTTTATCAAAAAAACAATATTCAGGAAGTGGATTACAGCCGTAAGGCCGTAACGGATTACCTGAATTTATACGCCCTGTTTCGCATGAAAGTTAAAGAAGCAGAGGTCATGCAACTGGACACTACTGCCGCCGTACGTAACGAATTAGACAATTATAAGGGGCAACTGGCCCGTACCTACCTCTCCGACAAGGAAGTGACGCAAAACCTGGCCAAGGAGGCCTACGAGCGCATGAAAGAGGAGATACAGGTAGCCCACATCCTTATTGCCGTACGTCCCGGAGCCGATACGACAGCACCTTATCACAAAATAGACAGCCTGTATCAATTGGTGAAGGCCGGCAAAGCCGATTTTGCCGAACTGGCACGTCGTTTTTCTGATGATAAGGCTACCGGCGCCCATGGTGGCGATGTAGGCTATATTACTGCCCTGCAAGTGGTGTATCCTTTTGAAAACGCAGCCTACGCCACTGCCAAAGGTCAGGTGGCGCCTCCTTTCCGCACACAGTTTGGCTACCACATTCTTAAGGTAACCGACCGCCGCCCCTCACAGGGCAAAGTACAGGTGGCACAAATCATGATTGCGGCCCCCAAATCAAAAGGCGATAGCGCGGTAAAAGCCGCCAATGAAAAAATAAAAACCCTGATGGGCGACCTGAAAGTAGGTGCATCCTTTGAAGACCTGGCACGGCAGTATTCCGACGACCGCTTTACCAAAGACAAAGGTGGCCTCATGGAGCCCTTTGGCGCAGGTAAAATGATGCCCGTGTTTGAGCAGGCGGCCTTTGCCTTAAAGCAGCCTGGTGATCTCTCCGACCCGATACAGACCGAATATGGCATCCACTTATTAAAACTGGTGGAAAAAATACCCTTGCAACCTTACGACAGCCTTAAGGACCAGATATTAAGAAGCGTGGAACAAGACAGCCGGGCTACCCTGGCCAAAGAAGCTTATCAGGAAAAGGTAAAACAGGAAAACGGCTTCAAGGAATATCCGGAGCAATTAAAAGACCTGCTGGCCACGATTGAAACCACAGACACCGGCAACACGGCCACCCTGGTAGCCGACAACTACAAACATAAGACCGCCACCTTGTTTGAGCTGGCCGGCAAGAAGTACACACAGTATGATTTTGCCCGGTATGCCGCCAACCTGACCCGTGGCACGCTTTACGGCAACCGCGGCACAGCCCTTACCGACCTGTATAAGATGTACCAGAGCGCCACGCTGAGCGAGCTGCAACAGGCCCAACTGGAGACTACCAATATTGATTATAAAAACCTGATCACGGAGTACCGTGACGGCATCCTGCTGTTTGACCTGATGGATAAAAAAGTATGGAGCAAGGCCTCTAACGATACGGTTGGACAACAAGACTACTATAACATGCATAAGGCGAAATACATGTGGCAGGCAGGCTTTGAAGGCACCGTGTACCAGAGCAACAGCGAGGCGGAACTGAATGCCCTGCGCCAATTGCTCCATGCCGGAGGCGATGCCACAGATGCACTCGAAAAAATCAATACGGTAGAAAGCCCGAATAAGATCTCCCACCAGCAGGGACGTTTCGAATTTTCAAGGTTCCCCATCCCGGCAAGCAGCTTTACCGCCGGCCAGGCTACCTCCGTATTCACCAATCCCGATGGCAGCTTTGCTTTTGTGTTTCCTACGGCTACCTACGACAAACCGCAGCAAAAAGATTTTGAAGATGCTAAGGGTTTTGTCATTGCCGATTACCAGGACTTCCTGGAAAAGCAATGGAACCAGCAACTGAAAGAAAAGTACCCTTTAAAACTGGAAGAAAAAGTACTGAAGAGCATAGTAAAATAAACAAAACAGAGAACGTAAATAACGAGGGCAGCGCTGATCATGGCGCTGCCTTTCTTTTGGCATACGCTACACCCACTATTCATTTTACCAACTATTTTTCCATTATACCAGAATCGAAAAAGCCTGCCGAAGATCAGCAGGCTTTTTCGTTCTAGTGGTGTGGGCCGGGATCGAACCGGCGACACATGGATTTTCAGTCCATTGCTCTACCGACTGAGCTACCGCACCATTCCTTTTTGAAAGGAGTGCAAAGGTAACCGATAATTCTATTTATCCAAAAAAATTACTCACTTTTTTTCTGCCCCCACAAGGAAATTGCCTTCTTGAAATTTGTTTGCAAATCTTATCTTTGCGCACGATTCCTTATATCTACTTACAAACTCATCATACGATCATGCACTTTATTGTTTCCTCTACTGCCCTGCTTAAAAACCTTCAATTAGCCGGTGGAATCATCAGCACGAATGTCGTACTTCCCATCCTGGAAGACTTCCTGCTGGAACTGGAGGGAAATACACTCACCATTACCGGTGGCGACATGGAAACCATGATCAAAGTACAAATGGAGGTACAGAAAGACCTGGAGCAGGCAGACGCAGACAACACGGACGGCCGCATCTGTATTTCTTCAAAAATCCTTACCGAATACCTTAAAAACCTGCCCGAACAGCCGGTACACTTCAAAGTGCACCAGCAGGACCAATCCATAGAGATCTCCAGCAATACGGGTAAATATAAGATTGGCGGTGAAAAAGCCGATGAATATCCGAAGGAACCACAACCCGAAGACACTTCTTCCTTTCAAATACCTGCCATACGACTAACCGAGGCCATCAACAGCACCTTGTTTGCAGCCAGCTCCGACACCCTGCGCCCGGCCATGACCGGCGTTTATTTTGAATTGGAACCTGATGGCATCACCTTTGTCGCCACAGACGCGCATCGCCTGGTTAAACTCACCCGTACGGATGTGAACTGCCCCGAAAGCGGCGGCATCATTGTACCGCGTAAACCATTGCAACAACTGCGCAACCTGCTGCCTGCCGATGAAACCCTGCTGAATGTATCTTATAACAGCAGCCATTTATTCATCCAAAACGACCAGATACGCCTGAGCTGCCGTCTTATTGAAGGCAAATTTCCGCCCTATAAAGCCGTGATCCCTACGGACAACCCTTTTAACCTGATCATTAACCGGACAGAACTGATCAGCTCCCTGCGCCGGGTAAGCATATTTGCCAATAAAAGTACCTCCCAGGTCGTATTTGATATAGTAGGCAGTACCGTCAACATCAGTGCGCAAGACATCGACTTTTCCTACGAAGGAAATGAGAAACTAAGTGCCCAATACGTGGGAGATGACATGAAAATTGCCTTTAACGCCAAATTGCTCATTGAATTACTCGGCAACCTGGATGGCGAAGAAGTAAAAATAGAACTCAGCATGCCTTCCCGGGCAGGTATTTTCCGCCCGGTAGAACAAGTGGAACAGGAAGACCTGCTCATGCTGCTCATGCCCCTGATGGTGGGCGTATAAACATACGCATTCCCCCGGCACAGGCATACAAAGAAGCAACCCATAATTTAGATGTTATATAACGAATCCATTTCTTCGGAAAGAAAAAAAATAATCGTACTAGGCAGCGGCCCCAACCGTATCGGACAGGGTATTGAATTTGACTACTGCTGTACCCACGGGCTCATAGCCATCAAAGAAGCCGGTTATGAAGCCATCATGATCAACTGCAACCCGGAAACGGTCTCGACCGATTTTGATATTGCCGACAAATTGTACTTCGAGCCGGTGTATTGGGAACATATCTGGGAGATTATAGAACATGAAAAACCGGAAGGTGTACTGGTACAACTCGGTGGGCAAACTGCTTTAAAACTGGCCAAAAGACTCCACGAAAAAGGCATTAAGATCATCGGCACCTCATTCGACAATATGGATATTGCCGAAGATCGCGGACGCTTCAGCGACCTGCTCAAAGAACTGAACATACCCTACCCCAAATACGGCACAGCCTTCTCTACCGACGATGCCATTGAAGTGGCCAATGAAGTAGGCTATCCGGTGCTGGTACGCCCTTCTTACGTACTGGGCGGTCAACGCATGCGCATTGTAATTAATGACGATGAACTGGAAAAAAGCGTACTGAGCTTACTGAAGCACTTACCAGGCAATAAAATACTGATCGACCATTTCCTGGATCGCTGCCAGGAAGCGGAAATCGATGCTATTTGCGACGGAGAAGACGTACACATCATGGGCATTATGGAGCATATAGAACCCGCCGGCATCCATAGTGGCGACAGTCACTCGGTATTACCGGTGTTCAACCTGGGCCGCCTGGAAGTGGAAGAAATGGTGGATATTGCCAAAAAACTAGCCCTCAAACTGGACATTCGCGGACTCATTAATATTCAGTTTGCTATTAAGGACGGTAAGGTGTATGTAATAGAAGCCAATCCCCGTGCCAGCCGTACCACACCCTTTATTGCCAAGGCCTACGGAGTGCCTTACCTGAACATTGCCACCCAAATCATGCTGGGTGTGAAAAAGTTGAAGGATTTTACCATGGAAAATAAGCTGGAAGGATATGCCGTAAAGGAACCGGTATTCAGTTTTAATAAATTTCCGAACGTCAACAAAGAACTGGGGCCAGAAATGAAAAGTACCGGCGAAGCCATCCGCTTTATCAAGGACCTCCGCGACCCCTGGTTCCGCACCCTGTACAAAGAAAGAAGCATGCACCTAAGCAAATAAAACGAAAGCCCTATAAGACGCTACTGTAATCTTATAGGGCTTTTAAGTAGCTTCCCCACCACTCCTTTTTCCTAAAACTTCAGGCTTACATTCAGGAAATAATTGGTGCCATAACCATAAAAATATTTAGCCGGAAAACGCTGCACTTGTCCGCCACTGAAATCATAACGCAATTGCTCAAAGCCACCGGTTATGATGTTACGGTTGTTCAGGATATTATTCACACCCGCGTTGAGGTAGAGATAAGTACCCGATGGCAACCAGGCAACTACCTTGCTGAGGAGGAACGATTTACCGGCAAATACATCGAGGGTAAAGGCCGCCGGCAGGCGCTCCTGGTCCAGTAGCTGATGCCATTGTGCACTTTCAGGGCTTAATAAATCAACCGCTTCGGCCGTACGCCGCGTGGGATTTACATCCACATAATTACGGTCTACATAACTGGCATTGATATACGCGTACCAGTAATGAGGCGAACGATAACCCAGACCGAGTGTATAGGCGCTCTGAGGACCTGCGGCCACATAGTAGTTTTTCAAATAAACACTACTGAATGCCGCCGTACTGTTGGTGTCGTTATCCCGATAAATGTGTACATCGGGTCTTGAGGTGTAAAACACCTGCATCCAGGTAGCTACCGCAGTAGCGCTCAGGCTGGGCGACAACTTTGCCTGAAGGGCCAGTTCCCCACCCA
>JBEBUO010000015.1:0-20303 GCA_040393285.1 Taibaiella helva
AAAACCCTTCAGGAACAGGAAGCGAACGCCCGTCATTACCGCAACTGGCTGGACAGCCAGCAAATCAGATAAACTAAGTCTCTGTTATGGCCGATTACCCACGTTACACCAAAAGAGAATTCCTGAAGCTAATGGGCCTGGGCCTCGTTTGCTTACCCTTTATTAGTTGCTTTGATCAGGAAAGGGAAGAAGTCGTTGCACAAGCTGCCCCTGAAAACACTTCGGATAGTCATACGCCCGAGATAAGCGAGGCTGACCTGCTCCTCTTACAACGCAATGATGAGGCCTACGAGACCTATAATCAGGGCTTTAATAAGAGACTTCATTTCCTGCCAAAATATATTGCATTATGCTATACAGAAAAGGGCATTCAGTTTGCTGTTCATAAAGCTAAGACAGAAGGCTTGCCTATTGCAGTAAAGAGTGGCGGACATAGCTTTGAAGGCTTTTCCTCCAATAACGGCGGCATGGTGATCAACCTGTCTCAAATGAAGCAAATAACCTGGCTGTCGGATAATGAAGTACTGATGGAACCCGGTGTGTTGTTACAAGAGATACATGCAGCACTTTTTCCTAAAAACAAATTACTGCCAGCAGGATCTTGTGGCACCGTAGGTATTGCCGGACTCACGCTGGGCGGTGGCTATGGCTTCTTCAGCCGGAAGTACGGGCTCACCTGCGACAGCCTGCTCCAGGTACGTCTGATAGCTGCCGACGGGAAAGTGTACGATAGTAATGACGACAAAGAACTACTCTGGGCCTGCAAAGGCGGCGGTAACGGTAACTTTGGGGTCGTTTCCTCTTTCCGGTTTAAGCTGTATGAAGCGCCCAAAGGATTTAGCCATATCAACTTAAAATTCAGGAACCTGGATGCAGACCGCTGTGCCATGTTAATGACACAATGGTTTGCACTGACTGCGGACTTAGCGCCGGAAATGTTTAGTGCCTTCGTGTTAAATGGTAAAACCCTTACCCTGCTCATGACGACCTATGGAGCATCAGCTACGCTTGAACCAATTTTCGCTCCATTAATAGCTGCAGCAGATCAGGTAAGCACAAAAGCCGATGAACCTCTGGCAAGGTCCATGAAACGCTACTATGGACGTAAGGGCCCCATCAACTTCAAAAATGCCTCTGCCGGCTTGTATAACGGCATTGAAGACCTGGAAGATGTACAACACCGGCTATTCAACCTGGTGGTGGCACATCCCGGCATGGTGTTTCAGATCAATACACTGGGCGGCCACATAGCCGACCCGGCCTATGAAACCCAATCGGCCTATCCCCACAGGGCTTATCCCTACTTAGGAGAGCTACAGGCCTACTGGGAAAAAGATGAGCGGGAACCCACGATGCTACGCGCCTTTGATGATATTCAACTCCTGCTTTGGCAGCAAGGCATCCGGGCCCACTACCGCAACTATCCCGACCTACATTTTCAGGACTGGGAGACCGCCTATTACGGACAGAACTATGACAGGCTACAAGAAGTAAAGCAGCAGTATGATGCGGAAGACCTCTTTCGTTACCCCCAAAGTATCCGCCTGAAAGAAACCAGCTAAGCTTTTCCCTTTTGTGCCCTGATCATGCTGCCGTAGTCCATACCACGTGACAAGCCGTCAAGACAAATGGCTAATCGCTTCGTTTTGGTAGCAAGGGTTTTGGCGCTGGCTACCCAATTGCTGAAGTAACGCTGGTGTCCGGGCGTGAGGCCATTAAAAAAGGCCTTGGCAGCCTCATCATCTTCCAGACAAGCTAATAATTCAGGTGCCAGGCTTACAGGACGATCGTCTTTCTCCAATTGCACCTGTAGCATGGCACCACGTGACTTACCCGTCCCCTTCCTCATAGCCTGGTTAACCGGCAGTATGAAGGTGCCGTCACCCATGGGCATCAGTGCTACCTGCTTTAAAGGATACTGATCTAGACTACCGCTTACCCTAAAAATCTTCTTGTTACCCGGAAAGAGTGCTTCTGCCTGGTCGGCAGCAATTTCGATATAATACCATCCTGTTTTTTCTCCCTGATCATCAAACCGGTGGATGCTTGCTGTAAAAGAAATCATAGGTAGTTAATTTGCGGCAAAATGGGAAAATAGCTAAAAAACCACCCCATTACTGGGCCAACACCTCTTTCGAGGTGCGGTACGCGGTACCTTTAAACAAGGAAAGCAATTCCCGGGCCGCATTGAATGTTTTTATTTCATACACGCTTATTTTATGTCCCAGATGCACCTCTGTGGCCTCTACGGTCAGTACCTCCCCTTCCCTGGCGGGACGGGTAAAGGTAATGGTTACATCCAGGGCCACGGTAAGCCTGCCATGTGAGTTACAGGCAAAGGCGAACACGGAATCGGACGCTGCAAACAGCATGCCTCCATGAATAATCTGAAACCCATTAAGCATTTCTTTACGTACCGAATAACGCATGCGGCAGTAGCCTGCCCTAATTTCTTCCAACTCCAATCCCATCCAGGCACTGAAGTGATCGTGTTCCATCATACGTGCGTACACCTTATGCGCCAATTGTTCCATTTCCTTATTTTAAGCCAGATTTAAAATTACAAAAATCGTGGTATTTTTACCTGCGCTCTCCGATCTGTTGCCGCCACATGGCGTAATACAGGCCTTTGAGGGCCACCAGCTCATCGTGGCTGCCGGTCTCCGCAATGGTTCCTTTTTCCAGCACGATTATTTTATCGGCATGCATGACGGTGGACAGTCTGTGGGCGATTAATATGGTTATTTGCTCCCGGCGTGCCGAGATGGCCCGTACGGTTTCCGTGATGGTTTCCTCAGTAAGGGAGTCGAGCGCAGAAGTGGCTTCGTCAAATATCAGCAAGCGCGGTCGGCGTATCAGGGAGCGGGCTATTGAGATTCTTTGCTTTTCACCACCCGATAATTTCAAGCCGTTTTCTCCAAGAACGGTGTATATACCTTTTTCACTCCGTGCCAGCAGGGCATCGCAAGAGGCTTTATGCAGTGCTTCCAACACTTCAGCCTCCGTGGCATCGGGCTTAACAAACAGTAAGTTATCCTTAATCGTGCCGGCAAACAGTTGGGTGTCTTGCGTAACAAATCCGATTTGCCGCCGCATTTCATTGTACCTGATCTTTCGGGAGTCTATGCCATTGAAATGGATACTCCCTTCTACGGGTTGGTATAAGCCAACGAGGAGCTTTACTAAGGTGGATTTGCCCGAGCCTGAAGGGCCCACGAAGGCAATGGTGTCGCCCTGGTTGACGTCAAACGAGATACCGTCAATGGCATTGTAATCTGCTGTTTTATGCCTGAAGACCACCTGCTCGAAATCCAAATGCTGGAGCGGGCCCAGTACAATAGGATGTTCCGGACGCTGTTCGATAGGTTTCGCCATAAGGTCATCAAACAATTGAATGGAGGCCTCTGCCTCGCGATAGGATACGAGAATATTGCCCAGATCTTGCAAGGGTGCAAAGATAGATGTGGATATGAACTGCATGGCAATGAGCTCGCCCGGACTTAGTACATTCCGGAAGATGAGCCACAGCAGGGTAAACAATACCGACTGCCTCAGGATATTCATCGTAGTACCCTGCCAGAAGGATAAGGTACGGACCTTCCTTACTTTCGTCATCTCCAGGTCAAAAATCATGCGGGTATGCTCCTTCATACGCCGCACCTCGGGATAAGTAAGCCCAAGGCTTTTCACCAGTTCTATGTTTCGAAGCGACTCTGTGATCAGGCCCGACATCTTTGTGGTTTCCCGGTTGATGCTTCTTTGTATGGTCTTGATCTTCCGGCTGAGTATACCGGTGAAGGTGCCCAACACCAGGAAGCCGATCAGAAAAACAGGAACCAAAGCCCAATGTTTGGTAATAGCATACCAGATCAGAAAACTAAAACCGACAAGGGAAGAAAAAAGCACATTGATAAAAGAAGAAATAAAACGTTCGGTATCGGTTCGCACTTTTTGCAAAATAGCCAGTGTTTCACCGCTCCTTTGCTCTTCGAACTCCTGAAACGAAAGCCGCAACGTTTGCTTCAAGCCGTCGTTAAAGATCTGCATGCCGAATTTCTGTACGGCAAGTCGCATTACATACTCCTGAAAGCTACGCGCCAACCGGGCCAGTAAGGCAACACCTATGGCTACAAACAGCCAGAATAATACACCGTTGACCAATTCTTGTTCCGGTTGCTTTCCGACCTGTCCTGCGTAGTCATCTATTATCTTCCCAAAGATGATCGGATCGATCATGCTCAGCAATTGTGCCGTGCCCGCAAGCAGCAAGGCCAGTATAATCAGTGCGCTGTGCGGTCTGAGGTATTTGCCAAGTAATTTCATGAGCCGACAAGATAAGTTTTAAAGATAAAACGAAGTCTTTAAAATATCAAGGTAAGCACAAACCAGGCCTGTATTAAAATAAAAATAACAAATAATGGTGCCAACCCGTTCCTATCATTTACCTGCTGAAAAAACAACGTATGCTACAAGCAAACCATTCTATGCCCTATCGAATAACTTCTACCGGATGATGTTCAGGACAATCAATCCGCAACTCAGCCTGCTCGAGTGCTTTCTCCAATAGTCTACAATAATGGGGCATGCCGTTGCGGTGGGCCACATAAAATGAGCAGGTAAGACACATGCGCTGAATGGAAATGACCCCGGCTTTATTCAGGTGATCAATAATACCGGTCAGCTGTGCAAAGAGCCGCTCCTTTTCTCCTAAGGTAAGTCGGTCTATCGGTTGCTGTATGTCGTTGGCAAACAAAGCTGCCTGCTGCGCCAGTTTTTCCCCTTGGGCGGACAAATGCAGGATATAGCTCCTTGTATCCTGTGGCAGGTATTCCTTTTCAAGAAGCCCTTTCTGGTCCAGCGTTTTGATGGTATCACTGATGGTGGCTTTGCTGAGGTTAAACTCAGCAGCCAGGTAACTCACTTTTCTTTTTTCCGCTGCATGATGAAGCAAAAAAATAAGTACCTGAATTTGAATCGGGCTTAAGCCCAACACCTTGCTTTCCTGCCACAATAGTACCCGAAAAGCCTGTGCAACGCGCTCAAAGGCTGCTACAATCTTACTTTCCAGGTGGGCATTCTGCTGGTTCAGGTCGAAAGGAGAGGTGCGCATAAAGGAAGGTTTAAAAAAAGGCTGACCGACCAGAGCACAGCAGCCGCAGCAGCAACTAAATAAAATTTGCCCCACAAAGATAGGAAACCTAACTACATGGGGCAAATATTTACCCTTTTACATCGGCCATAGAGGCGCCGAAATTAATGTGTAATACATTTCCGTTAGGCGTAACAAGTGCGGGTACCGACTTTACCCCTGCTTGCTCCGCCTCAGGAATCCTTGATTTGTCCGTGCCTAAATGCACCACCTCTACATTCGATGCGCCCACGAGATGAACAATATCCTGTTCTGCACTTACACATACAGGGCATCCTGCATGATAAAAAATCGACTTACTCATCATAAAACAATTTAAACGTGATCGGCAATATGGCCAATACAAATATAGTTAGGATACCTAACTTAGTCAAATCTTTTTTTCAATACAGCTTATGCGTTGGCATGCTGCTGCGTTTATACGCTTGCCTTAGCGTCTTTCCGGGGTCGGTAAAAAAAGAAGAGTCCCAGCCCTGCCAGGACTAAAAGAAAGGAAATGATCTCGGCTTGTGTGGGATGAATAAAGCCCCAGTCGTATTTAAAATTCACCCTCATTTTTTCGATAAAAAACCGCTCCAGGCCATTCATGATCAGGTAAATGCCGAACAGTTTAAGGGGCTGTTTGAAACGTTTGCGCAGGCCCCAGAGTATGAGGAACAGGAAAAGGCAAATCACCGCTTCATAAAGGGAAGTAGGAAATACACCTGCCGGTAAGACATGGCGGTATTCTCCTTCATACCCCACTATAGGAATACCATCGTTATTGACATTGTGTTTGAAATTTTGTGCATACAACCAATCGGGCGCCCAGGACGGCGCCGGGGCATATATATGGGGGATCAGCGCATTGTGGTTACGATCTACAAAAGCACCCGGCATTTGCTGTACCAGGGCTTCATAATCCTGTAGCGAGCTCTTGGCCAGGGAGGCATCAGCCTGGGTAATATAGGCACTGTTGAACACACCCCAATCACCATCGCCGGAAAACTGACAGCCCAGGCGACCGATGCCGTAAGCCAGAATAAGCGCTGGCGCAGTAGCATCACACAACTGGGCAAAGGAAAATTTCTTCTTACGGGCGTACCAGTATAGCGAAGCGGTAGCCAGGATTAAGCCACCATAATAGGTAAGGCCGGCAGGTGCCAGCAGATTGCCGACAGGATCCTTAATAAAATCATCCCAGGTCTCAAAAGCATTAAACAATTTAGCTCCGGCAAAGCCTGCAATAGCTGCAATAAAGATAATATCAGTTACCCGCTGGTGCGGGTATACAGCCACTTTTACCTCCTTGGGACGGGGTAATTCCTGCTTTTTCCTAGTGCTGTACCTGGAATAAGCAAACAGGCCGGCCAGTACCAGTCCGGCTACCCAACTTCCCTGAGCAGAAAAAATATAAGCCACAGGATCCTGTGTGGCAATACCGGCATCTACAAAAAGCCCAATGAGCTTGAACCCTATAAGGAAACCAAGCAAGCCCGTAGTCATCAGTTCACCTGTGGTTACCTTTTTACCCACTACTTCCGTAACAATTTCAGGCTGAAATAAGCCTTCTTCCTTTTTTCGTTTAAGTTCCCTGGAGATGACCCAGGCACCGGCAAGAAAACCCAGGGCTACGAAAAAACCGAAAGTCTTAATGACGCTTAATCCCGGAATATCGATCCCGAAGAGCTGCTGAAAGAGATAATGAAAGTCGGGGAACATAAAGTAAGGGCTTAATAATTAATGGAGAAGGGATATGGACTAGCTTTTCATATTGATGAACTGAAGGGGCAAGTCTAAATTATTATTACGCAGTATAGCCATTACTTCCTGCAAGTCATCTATCTTTTTACCCATTACCCGCACGATATCGTCCATAATAGCGGCCTGCACCTTAAGTCCGCTGTCTTTAATCAACTTCACAATCTTCTTTGCCTGGTCTTTATCCAATCCGTTGTGAATGTTTACCTCCTTACGTACATACTTCCCGGAGGCATAATGGGGTTTACTCAGGTCAAATGCTTTGGCATCAAGACCCTGTTTTAACGACTTGGAGATGAGAATATCTTCTACCTGTCCCAGTTTCATGTCGCTCTCTACTTCAAGTTTCAGCAACATAGCTTTCTTATCCAGGTCGATTTCTACGTATGCACCCTTAAAATCATAACGATTGGTTATTTCTTTACGCACGACGTTAATGGTGTTATCCAGGGTCTGGATATCCACTTTACTGGAAATGTCAAATGAGGGCATAAGCTCTGTTTTTAAAAGGAAAAATAAAAAAGCAAAAGGAATACTATCTGGTACGGCTAGCAAATTTAAAGGTAATTGTTTATTTTCTGTTTAAAAGCTGTGGGGCACACCAACAAGGTGCGCCCCACAGCTTTTATCCGGTGTCTTATTTTAGCTTGAACGCTTTTTTAACAGCCTTCACATAATCCAGTTTCTCCCAGGTAAAGAGTTCCACTTTCACTTTTTTCACTTTGCCATCCGGTGTTTGAAATGATTTGGTCACCACTTCATGGTTGCGTCCCATATGGCCGTAGGCGGCAGTTTCGCTATATATAGGATTGCGGAGCTTCAGCCTTTTTTCAATAAAATAAGGACGCATATCAAACAGTTCTTCTACGATCTTACCTATCTCGCCATCGCTCAGGTCTACCTTAGCTGTACCATATGTATTTACATAAATACTGGTGGGCCTGGCCACACCAATAGCGTATGACACCTGTACCAATACCTCATCACATACCCCGGCAGCCACCAGGTTCTTGGCTATGTGGCGGGTAGCATAGGCTGCTGAGCGGTCTACCTTTGAGGGATCTTTACCACTAAAGGCGCCGCCGCCATGAGCGCCCTTGCCACCGTAGGTATCCACAATAATTTTGCGGCCGGTAAGACCGGTGTCGCCATGCGGACCTCCGATAACAAATTTGCCTGTAGGATTAATATGATATTGAATCCTGTTGTTGAATAAGGCTTTATATTGCGGATACTTTCTAATGACACGGGGCATCAAAATGTCGATGATGTCCTTTTTGATCTTGGCCTGCATTTTGGCTTCCGTATCAAAATCGTCATGCTGGGTAGACACCACAATGGCATCGATGCGTATGGGCTTGTTATCATCACTATATTCCAGGGTTACCTGCGACTTCGCATCGGGGCGCAGGTATCTGATTTGCTTATTTTCGCGACGCAGGGCAGCCAGTTCGATAAGTATCTTATGAGCAAGATCCAGACCCAGCGGCATATAGTTCTCTGTTTCGTTAGTGGCATAGCCAAACATCATGCCCTGATCTCCGGCGCCCTGATCTTCCTTATTCTTCTTATCAACACCCTGATTAATATCTGCAGACTGCTCATGAATGGCAGAAAGCACCCCACATGAGTTAGCTTCGAACATATACTCGCTTTTGGTGTACCCGATCTTTTTGATCACATTGCGGGCAATCTCCTGTACATCAAGGTAGGCTTTGGATTTTACTTCACCTGCCAGCACCACTTGCCCTGTAGTCACCAAAGTTTCGCAAGCTACCTTCGATTCCGGATCGAAGGCAAGAAAATGGTCAATTAAGGCATCAGAAATCTGGTCGGCTACTTTATCAGGATGTCCTTCGGACACGGATTCGGCTGTAAATAGATACGGCATTATTGTCTGAACTGTTTTAAAAAAATTTCTCAAAGATAAGGATTGAAAGCAATTATCCCGAGAAAAAAGCACTTATCTTCCGCCGGACATGTCCGGAAGGGCTACCGTATCGGTGGCGCCTCTTTCCATTTCAATGTCCACCGCATGTTGCTCTTCTTCTATAAACAGTTCATCACCACCTATGATATCCAAAGAGGAAAAATCGACTTTCCAGCGTTCCCGGCCATCCGCATCTTTTTGCTTCAGCAAGCGCAGCTTATTGAAAGGAAGGAACTTGGGATCTGTAGTATAGCTGACAATAACGGTGGAATCTGTTTCCTTCTGGGTGCCGGTAATTCTTATTTTGAGCTGCTCGCTTATTTTTTCCTTATGCTCATCAGGTACTTCCTTGGCAAAGGCTGACATAATTTCAAGCATATCCCAGGTGTTTTTTGTCGATAAGGTTTTGGCCGTTTCAAAATCCATCCGGCTAAAGCTGGAGAGAAACTTCTCGGTCACAGACTGTGGCGAGTTGGTATTTTTACAGCCAACCCAAAAAAACACGCAAAACAAGGCAAGCAATCGCATACAGGAGCTATATTTAGAAAAATACATGAAAGCAAAACTAGTGCTTATCACTTATCCGGCAATGGTATTAACACCATTTAGCAAAAAAACGGGCACTGCCAACCGGCAAAAAAAGGGCCCGGGTAGGTGTTGCTATACAGGTGCGAACAGGTATTAATGCGTTTAAAGGATACAAGAAAAGTGGCTTTACCAGGAAAAAATTGGGCAAGCCTAGTTGAGTTGTGGGTCTATAGGCCAGTAAGCCAAATGCTGAAACCCGGTACCGAGAGAGCGAACGGCCTGTTGCCACACGAGCTTACTATTCTTATTAAATACCGCATTGTCAAAAGCATGGGCCACCATCCAGTTCCTTTCCTTGAGTTCAGATTCCAACTGCCCTGTTTCCCAGCCGGAATATCCGACAAAAAACCGGATTGCAAGCGGGTCAAAATCGGGGCTGGCCAGTGCCTGCACCAGTGAATCATAAGACCCGCCCCAATACAGACCGGGCAGCACTTCTACGCCGCCAAGCAACTGGGGCATGCGGTGCAGCATATGCAGGGTATCGGACTGTACCGGTCCTCCTTCGTGAACAGGAATACAAATATTACCCAGTTCCGGAACAATTTGATGAATTGCATCAGGCAAAGGCCGGTTGAGCACAAACCCTATGGTACCGTCGGACCCATGTTCGCAAAGCAAAATAACGGTGCGGGCAAAGTCCGGATCGCCCATAAGGGGTTCTGCCACCAATAATTTACCCGTGGATGGACGAATGCCGGTAACCAGTTCTTTGTTTAAAATATCCATATACCGCTATAAAGATAAAAACATGTCGTAAATATGCAAATTTTCCTGATTATATTTTAAGCTTTCCTTGTCACCGGTATTTAACCGATCCTTTATCTTTGGCTCATGAAAAAAAGGTTTCCGCTAATTGCGCTTTTTATAGCGGCGTCTGTCATTGCACTTTTCGTAATGCAGGGCTTATACATTAAGAATGCCCTTGAGGTGCAGAAGGGCAAATACAATAACGATCTGGAAAACTCCTTTGCCGATTTTAAAATTGGCCTGATGAATAAAATAGCCCAAACCCTGGGCTACCGTCCCGCGTCTCTGGATTGGGAAAGCAGGAAACAGGAAAATCAGGATTTTTTGTGGAGCCAACTGGTAGAAGTACCCAAGGAAGACATCAAGGCTATTATTAAGAAAGAATTGGTTAAAAATAATATTGAGCATGATTTCGAATTTCGGATTACACGTGGTCCGCAAACGGTGAGCAGCTCTTATGGTTTTGTCAAAAGTATGGAAAGCAAATCCTTCAACCGCCCGCTAACCAATGATGACAACACCCAGCTTTATCTGTATATCAAACAACCCAGTAATTACATTGTACAGCGCTCCGCACTGGTCATCTTATTTTCCGTAGTGCTTTGTACCATCATCATTGTCGCCTTTATCATCACGGTAGCTACGGTATTTAAGCAAAAGAAACTGTCTGAGATCAAGACAGACTTCATCAACAACATGACGCATGAATTTAAGACCCCCCTGGCAACTATTTCCCTGGCCGTAGATGCTTTGGGATATGAAAAAGTGCGCAGCAATAAAGATCAGATCGGGTATTATGCGGGCATTATAAAAGAAGAAAATGCCAGGATGCATCGACAGGTGGAGAAAATCCTGCAAGCGGCACAATTAGATACCAATAACCTGGAACTGAAATTGCAAGCTCTTGATGTACATGAGATCATCAGGCGTGCGGCCAATAATATTACCCTTATGGTGGAAGAGAAAAACGGCAGACTTATACAAAAACTGCAGGCCAAAACCTTTCGCCTGCAGGCCGATGAAGTACATTTCGAAAATCTGATCAATAACCTCCTGGACAATGCCGTTAAATATTCCAACGCGCCTATCCGCATTGAGATAGAAACCAAGTCGACATCCAAACTCCTGACCATTTGTATAAAAGATAACGGTATCGGCATGACCCAGGATACGGTAAAACAAATATTTGAGAAGTTCTATCGCGCCCACACGGGCAACCTCCATAACGTGAAAGGCTTCGGCTTAGGCCTTAACTATGTAAAGAATGTGGTGCTTGCTCACCATGGAAAAATAGAGGTAGAAAGTAGTCCAAACAAAGGCAGCACATTTATCTTAAAATTTCCTTTACAGGCGAAACGATAGAAACGCGCCGTCAACCACGGCATTCCGATTGGCTGAGCGGGACAAAACCACTTGCTATTCATACAATTAACGTACCTACATTAGTCATCAATAATTAAATATTTAAAGAGTATCTACATCTTTTTAGTAACATTTATAGGCAAATAAAGTGGGCGATTAACATTATTATAACCAGTCTCTTTTTTTTGATACTGAAATATATGAGAAAATCACTATCTTTGTCCCAACTTTTAAATATCCATCTTTTAAATCTATTAAACGTAAACGCATATTTTAAACATTTACTGAATTTTCATTAAACACTCTAAACAAATATAAGATGGAACAACTAGTGTCAGCCAACACTTTGGTGATTCGAAAGGACGAACAAACCAATGAACCAATTAAATTAGACTACGTAGCCATTAAAAGTGCCGCTATGACTTTAAGGGCTATTAACCACAAACTTCGTCAGCAGATAATCAAGTTATTAGAAGAAAACAAGCGCATGAACGTAACGGATATCTACGTGAAGTTGCGCTTGGAGCAATCAGTAGCTTCGCAACACTTAGCCATTCTGCGTCGTGCCGACATCGTACTTACAGAACGTGACGGTAAGTTTATCCACTACGCGCTGAATCATGCCCGTATTGCTGCTGTAGCCCATTTCGTAAAAGAACTGGTGAATTCAGAAAAGTAAACAGGCATAACAAGAAGTAAAAGTACACAAGAGGCCGGCGCAGATGAGCGCCGGCCTCTTGTGTACCAGGCAATGGTGTATATTCCCTTTGTCCAGCCAAGAAGAGGCCGCCCTAAGGAAATACGGCGGCCTTAAAGAACGAAAGCTTATTATGTGACGCTTGTCATGGTGTGTATCAAGATACATACGTCCGGAATGTCCGGGTAAAAAGCAGCGGTTTATTGGTTGCGGATGAAAATCTGCCTGCGTCTAATAAGTTTCACTCCCATTTTGTTTACTGGTTTAATCATAGGGGCGGTCAAACGAATACTTATAACATTCTGTTTAAAACCATATCACAAAGTTCTTATTAGTAAATTACTCAGACAATTATAATATGTAGCATAATTAAGTAATTAAGTATATTGTATTAATGTACTAATTTTTGTTAATTAATGACTATCAACAACTTAACACAAAACATGTTAATTTATTCTTTAACAATCAGATGATTTATTAACTTTACTTTAGAATGCACCATACATATTTACATAAGTCATATGTCCGGATCAGCCACCAAAAAGAACGAACTGTTTGCCCTTGTCAGGTCGTTACAGCCTACAGAAAAGGCCTTTTATAAGAAAATGGCCAAACGCCATGCTACAAGTAACCAGGCGCTCCACCTTCAATTTTTTGAGTTGATCGACAAATACCCGGAGAAGGAAGAGAAATTCTTTTTCAAACAACTTGAGCTAAGCAGTCCATCACACTATTCGGGATTAAAAAACTATTTGTGGAATGACCTCTTGGCTACACTGGTTTTTTTGAAACGTAAGAACCCATTAATCCAGTTACAAAACCTGGATGCTGAAGTGGAGATACTTTTGGGTAAAAACCTTCCGGATTCAGTAGATAAACTATTGGCCGACGCCTGGGAACTGGCGGATAACCTGGACCTGTACACCGAACAGCAAAAAATTTTAAAACATCAGTTCTTCCTGCTTTTCTATTCCGGCATCAAACAGTTTAAAGCAGCAAGCAGCAGACTGATGGCATTACAACAAACCGTACTTCAACGCATACAACAAGAGCAGCAGCTAAGGATATACATACGCGAACTAGCTGCCATCAAGCAGTTTACCTACCTCCATTTAGATGAGGAGGAACTACGCAAGGTTAAAGAAATTGTGGCAGAGACGAAGTTACTAACCGTCGATCCGGCGTGTAGCCTCCTCCTTATTTTCAAGGAACTGGTACTGGCTACGGCATTTCACCTTAGCTATCAATTTCCGGAAAGTGACCTGCATGCCGCTAACCTGCTGCGGCTATGGGAAATGCACAGCAGATTGATACGTCCTAATCAAATATTGTTTTTGTACAGCATAGACTACAGCCTTTACAATGCCTTTACGCTGAAAAACCTCGACCTGGTGCATACTTATCACGAGGCCTATGGTCTTTTGGCAGAAAAATTCATGGATAAACATGCCCTATTTCAATGGGAGGTCGCTTCTTTCAATGCCCGCCTCAAGCTATACCACAAAAGAACACAGTACGATCTGGTAAAGCAAATAATGGAGGAAGAAGCACCACGGATTCTGGACCTTGCGCGCCATAAAATGACCGTTTCCCATGCCATTACCATCATGAGTTCCTGCCTTATTTCTTATTTTGTATTAGGCGAGTACAAGCGCTCCGAAGATCTGCTGATGGATACCAAAGCGCTGAATCTGTTTGCCGGCCGGGATGATGTACTCTACTTTATTACTATTTTCCACATGGTTTTGCTTTACGAAATGAAGAAGGACCTGCAATTACATATGGCTATCGGCGCGTCTTATGCCAGACTTTATCAAAAGAAAAAACTCAATTCATTTGAAAAGGAATTAATGCTGTTCCTTAAATATTTATCTAACCAACCGGATCCTAAACGTCGTATCCTGATTATCAAAGAGTTTCTTCACAAATTGGACCACTATAAAAACGATCCGGTAAAGCAACTTTACTTTCTTTATTTTAATTTTTATGATTGGCTACAGAGTAAAGCCCTGCAAATTCCTTACACTACCCATAAAAAAAACCTGTTTGAAAAAAGCGAGTCGCCCGATCATTTATCCACACCCCATGCTTAAGTAAAACAAGTTTATAAAATCTCACCTATTTTTGGGCTGCACTATGGCAAAGAAAGTAAGATCAGAGACACCCCTCATGCAGCAGCATCAGGCTATAAAGAGTAAGTACCCGGATGCGGTACTGCTGTTTAGAGTAGGCGACTTTTATGAAACATTCAAAGAAGATGCGGTTATTGCATCTAAAGTATTAGGCATTACCTTAACCAAAAGAGCCAATGGAGCTGCGGCCCACATTGAGCTGGCCGGCTTTCCCCACCACTCACTGGATGCATACCTCCATAAACTGGTAAAGGCAGGCTACCGGGTGGCCATCTGTGATCAGCTGGAAGATCCCAAAGCGGTAAAAGGTATTGTAAAACGTGGTGTGACCGAGGTGGTGACCCCCGGCGTAGCCCTTAATGATAAACTGCTTGAAAACAAGACGAATAATTTTCTGGCAGCCCTTTACCTTACCGATCAGGAGCATGGCGTAGCCTTTCTGGATATCTCCACAGGAGAAATGCTGGTGGCCCAGGGCAATATGGAATACATGGACAAATTGCTCCAGAGTTTCCAGCCTTCCGAAATCCTGCTGGCCAAGAATAAGCTTCGCGTATTCAAAGAACAACTGGATCAAAAATATTACACCTTCTGTATGGAAGACTGGATTTTCCAGCAACACTTCGGATACGAGACCCTGCTACGCCATTTTGATACCCAAAGCCTTAAAGGGTTTGGTATAGAAGATTGCCCCGCCGCCATTACCGCCGCCGGCGCCGCGCTTCATTACCTCAAAGATACAGAGCATCCTAATGTACAGCATATCCGCTCCGTTCAGCGGATTACAGCCACAGACTTCTTATGGATGGACCGCTTTACCATTCGCAACCTGGAACTCATGCACAGCCCCGCAGAGCAAGGCTACACCCTATTACAATCTTTAGACCATACCCTCACCCCCATGGGCGCGCGCCTGCTGAAAAGATGGATTATCTTTCCACTTACCGACATGAGCCGGATTAATCAGCGACTGGACTGGGTACACGCGCTGCTCCTGGAATCTGACCTGGCCAACGGACTCCGGCAGCTATTGAAACAGGTAAGTGATATGGAACGACTTGCGGCTAAAATACCTTTGCGAAAAATCAATCCCAGGGAACTCCTGCAACTGGCACGCAGCCTCCAGCAATGTGAGGAGATAAAAAATGCCCTGGATGCGCATGAATCCTTAAGGTTACTCACCGAAGACATTAACCCCCTCTCCACCATACAGGAAGCTATAGCTGCACATATCAATGAGGAAGCGCCTATAGCCCTACATAAGGGTGGCGTCATTAAAAGCGGGGTGGATGAGGCTTTGGACCAACTGAGGAAAATCGCCTACAGTGGTAAGGAATACCTGCTGCAAATCCAGCAGGAGGAAAGCCAGCGTACTGGAATCCCCTCCCTCAAAGTGGCGTTTAATAATGTGTTTGGCTACTACCTGGAAGTAACGCATACCCACAAGGACAAAGTGCCCCCGGAGTGGGTACGTAAACAAACACTCACCAATGCGGAACGCTATATAACCCCGGAACTAAAAAACTATGAAGAACAGATTCTGGGTGCAGAAGAAAAAATAACAGCACTGGAACAACGCCTGTTCGAAGCCTTGATAGACAAAATCCAAACCGCCCTGGCACCCATCCAGGCCAACGCCAAGGCGATTGCCCGTCTCGATTGCCTCTTGTCCTTTGCCGACACAGCTTCAAAGTATAATTACTGCCGCCCCCACATCAATGACAGCCAAACCCTGCACATTACCGAAGGCCGGCATCCGGTAATTGAGCAACACCTGCCACCGGGAGAAAGCTATGTGGCCAATGATATACTCCTGGATAAAGAACAACAACAAATTATTATCCTTACAGGACCTAATATGAGTGGTAAGTCGGCCTTACTCCGCCAGACAGCCCTCATTACCCTGATGGCACATATAGGGAGCTATGTGCCCGCTAGCAAAGCAGATATTGGCATTACAGATAAGATCTTTACCCGGGTGGGTGCCTCTGACAATTTAAGTGGTGGCGAATCTACCTTTATGGTAGAAATGAACGAAACTGCCAGCATCGTCAACAACCTGAGCAGTCGTAGCCTGATCCTGCTGGATGAAATCGGACGTGGCACCAGCACCTATGATGGCATCTCTATAGCCTGGTCTATTGTAGAGCATTTGCAACATCACCCACAGCAACCCAAAACCTTGTTTGCGACACACTACCATGAACTTAACGAATTGGAGCATAAGCTGGACCGGATAAGGAATTACCATATTACGCATAAAGAAACCGGCAACAAAGTTATTTTTCTCCGTAAACTGGCACCCGGTGGCAGCCGGCACAGCTTTGGTATCCAGGTAGCCCGCATGGCCGGTATGCCCACATCCCTTACCGACCGGGCAGCTGAGCTACTCAGCATACTGGAAGAAAAAAACAAAGACAATAATCCTACCACTAAGCTAAAACAGGCGGGGGTGCAGCATTTTCAACTCAATATTTTCGACGGTTTAAGTGAAGACCTGAAACATATTCAACAGGCGCTGTATACCGTTGACATCAATACCCTTACCCCCGTCGAAGCACTCATGAAGCTTAACGAATTGAAAGAAATTGTCAAGAGGTATCAACAACAATAAAAAAAGCCAGAACCGCTGTATAAGCAACAATTTTAAAGACTATAATAAAAACGGTATGGAAGTTACAGTAAGAGCATTAAGAATGGAAGATTATGAGGGGCTTAAAACAACCATGATTCAAGCCTATCAGGGCACCGGGGGCATATGGCGCGAAGCCAATATTGAGAAGCTGCTCGAGCTTTTTCCCGAAGGTCAGATGTGTGTACTTGTAGACGGGCAGGTAGCTGCCTGCTCCCTCTCCATCCTGGTACAATACGAATTTTTCGGCGACGATCACACCTACGATGAGATTACCGGAAATTTTACTTTTGATACGCATTTTGAACATGGCGATACCCTTTACGGTATTGAGGTATTTGTACACCCCGATTTCAGGGAGCTACGGCTGGGTCGCAGGTTATACGACGCACGCAAGGAATTATGTGAGCAAATGAACCTGCGACAGATACTGGTGGGCGGTCGTATTCCGAATTATCATAAGTACAGTCATGAATTAAGTCCCAAGCAATATATTGACAAAGTCAAAGCCAAAGAGATCTATGATCCGGTATTAAGTTTTCAGCTGTCCAACGACTTTCACGTCGTTAAGGTATTGGACAATTACCTTAAAGGTGATACGGAAAGCAGGGAATACGCCGTGCTTCTGGAATGGAACAATATTTTCTATTCCCGCAAACCCAATTCTATGACGGATAGTATCATCCGCCTGGGGCTGGTACAGTGGCAAATGAGACCTTTTAAAGATATCGATGCATTCTATCAGCAGGTAGAATTCTTTGTCGATGTATTGAGTGAGTACAAATCGGATTTTGCCATGTTCCCCGAGTTTTTCAACTCTCCCCTGCTGGCCGAGTTTAACCACCTGAGTGAACATGAGGCCATGCGCGAACTGGCAGTAAAAACACCTGAGATCATTAAAAAGATATCGGAATTTGCCATTGCTTATAATGTGAACATCATTGCCGGCAGCATGCCTTTGGTAGAAAACGGCAACCTGTATAATGTAGCTTACCTCTGCCATAGAAACGGAAAGCTCAGCGAATACCGAAAGATACATATCACCCCCAACGAAATCAAATACTACGGCATTACAGGGGGCGACAAAATAAAGGTAATCAATACGGATTGCGGCAAGATCGGCATTCAGGTTTGTTATGACATAGAGTTTCCAGAGCTGTCTCGCCTGCTGGCCTTGCAGGGTATGAAAATACTGTTCGTGCCTTACCTTACCGACACCCAGAACGCCTACATCAGGGTACGACACTGCGCTATGGCACGCGCCATAGAAAATGAATGCTTTGTGGCCATTACGGGCTGCGTGGGCAACCTTCCGGGCGTCAACAATATGGACATTCAGTACGGACAATCGGCAGTGTTTACGCCTTCCGATTTTGCTTTCCCTATGAATGCCATAAAAGCAGAAGCCACGCCAAATACAGAAATGACCCTGATTACTGATGTGGACCTGAATTTGCTGAAGGAATTACACCATTTCGGATCGGTGCGCACCATGAAAGACCGCCGGGCAGATCTTTATGAAGTGCGTAAACTCAGGTAAAGCGAAACCCTAATCCCGGAATGCGCAAAAAAACAGCCGGCCTTAATACAGGACGGCTGTTTTTGTACGAAAAAGGCTTTTTTTGCAAAGACCTTCGGAAAGTAGATTTTAGAAAACAAAACCAACGCGTACGCCTGTGATTATACTTGGCGTCAATTGTGTATTGCTACCTGTTGATTTCAAAGTAATGGTTTCTGTTTGGTTATTTTCAGTAACAGAAATAGTGGTGGTACCTTCTTTACCATACAGGAACCCTAAGCCGGCTTCTGCGCCCAGGTACACATGCTTGGAAAAATAATAGTCCGCACCAACAACGCCACGGATGCCCATAACCAGGGTATTGGCACCTTTTTGACTGTAGCTAAAGCTGGCATCATAAATATCACCATCTGTATCCGTGCCTTTTTCGCGGAAGGTGTTTGTACCGATCATCAGGTCAGCACCTACGTAAGGAGAAAGACGGTCTGTACCGGCAAAGTGCTTTTCCACGCCCAGATTAATGAGGTAAGTACCTTCATTGGTCTTTATCGTTCCTTTCTGAGATTGATTGGCACCACCGTAGATGTTTTCCACATCAGTATTAAAACCGATAGTAGCACCTACGCGCAGCGCTAGTTGGTCCGTAAAGAAATAGCGAAAACGCAACAAGCCCAGACCCTTTTCATTCAGTTCCAGATCCGTATTCAGCAAGCCACCTACCAAACCAAATTCGGTGGTTACCATTCCCTTTTCTGCTTTAAGATGGTTGTTGACGAATGCAGAAGTTGGCAATTCATCGTTTTCTACCTGAGCCTGAACGGCAAATGAGGCGGCTACTAAAGCGCCAAGTAAAATGCTTTTTTTCATGTTGTTGTTTGTGTATTGAATAATTATAAAAAGTGCGCAAAGATAGGTAACAAAAACATAACAGCAACCTAAAAAAACATGCTAACTTTTTGGGTATGAACGAGAAAGAGGCCATCTCACAGGTGGTGAAGATAGCCTCTTATATCCATTAATGCACTATAAACAAGTGCTTATGCTTCATGTAATTTTGCCTGCTTAGCCAATAGCTCATCTACGGTTTCCTGATACATTTCGTCAGGCACGCAGCAGTCAACCGGGCATACAGCAGCGCACTGTGGCTCTTCGTGAAAACCCTGGCACTCCGTACATTTATCGGGTGTAATATAATAAACATCAATAGCCAGGGGATCATGTGGTGCATCAGCCGTAGTCGTCTGACCGTTCAACAGGGTAAAATCACCCTGAACGGTGGTACCATCTGCCATTTTCCACTCTACACCACCTTCATAAATCGCGGTATTGGGACATTCTGGTTCACAAGCGCCGCAGTTAATACATTCATCTGTAATTTTGATCGCCATTATATAGAGAATAGTTTAAAAAGCTGTTCGTAACAATTAAAATTGTTTATCCGGAAGCAAAATTACAATTTCGCAATCATAAAATCGAATTACTTATGAGCAGTTATCAGCAGCGTGTGGCACTTATGGTTCGTCTCGGCACCTATTTTACCGCTAATCCGGATGAGTGGCAGGCGGCGAAAGATACGGCCAGCAGGCAAAATGCCTGGTTTACCCCTGATTACATAGACCAAGCTATAACTGCTGTTAGTAGATATTTCCTATCGGAGGATAAGCTGAATGAATGGCTGGAAGGCTACAAAGATTTTGGCCAGCCAGGCACACCACTTAAAAAAGTAGGTTTGGTGATGGCGGGAAATATTCCGCTTGTTGGCTTCCACGATTTCCTATGCTGTTATCTTTCCGGCCATGAGCTG
>JBEBUO010000016.1:0-20122 GCA_040393285.1 Taibaiella helva
GTATATTCCAGCTCCGTGCCAAAGGAGATGCCCCGAGCGATTCCGGTAATGTTCAGAGGTAGATCGCGCAAAAGCTTGCTGATGTAGTATACCGTTGTATCACCCTCGATTGTAGGACTTAATGCCATAATCAATTCCTCAACTGTAGCTTCTTCAATACGCTTGACAAGGTTGCCCAGCTTCAGTTGTTCAGGACCTATACCGTCCAGAGGAGACAGCAGTCCTCCGATCACGTGATATAGGCCGTTGAATTGACGGGTGCTTTCTATGGCAATCACATCTCTGATGTTTTCTACCACGCAAATGGTGCACTTGTCTCTTGTGCTGTCCGAGCAAATACTACAAAGGTCAGCATCTGATATATTATTACATTTCGGACAAAAACGTACTTCACGCCGCATTCGGGCAAGCACTTCACTGAAGGCCAGTGTCTTGCCTTCATCTTCCCGGAGCAGATGCAACACCATTCTTAATGCAGTCTTCTTGCCAATACCCGGAAGTTGGGCAAAGGCATTTACAGCATCTTCAATCAGCTTAGAGGAAAAAATCATTATGAGGTACGTTTTAGCCAGCGACAAAGTTACTAAAGCAGTTTTGCTTACGGAAAATTCTAGCCTGCCTTTATTTTACCCATTTCCCCTAATCATCGTACTTTGCAGCTTTAAAATACGCTTTGGCCTTATGGCGTTATAACAATATATTTAATGCGATTGACAGGAAAACAGACTATTATTTGGATCGCTCTTATGCTGATGATGCCTGCTGCACTTACGTATGCACAACAAAATACCAGAAAGCCCGCGCGCATTTTGTTTTTGTTGGACGGCTCCAGCAGTATGCTGAATAATTGGACGCGAGATGAAGATCGGTTTAGTGCAGCCGGCAGGATTATCCAGCAAATCACCGACAGCGTTTATCAGGTTAATCCTAAGGTAGCCTTTGCGTTGAGGGTATATGGTACACAGTATCCTGCTCAGGATAAAAACTGCTACGATACAGAACTGGAAGTTCCCTTTGGATACAAGAATGCCGGGCAAATCCAAACCCGCCTCAAGTACCTCAAAGCAAGGGGCTATTCCCCAATAGCCTGGTCGCTGGAGCAGGCTGCGATCCATGACTTTACGCAAAGTGATCAGTTTGCCTACAGCATTATTCTGCTTACCGACGGCGGAGAAAGTTGCGGTGGTGATATATGCCAGACCGTGGAAAAGCTATTGCAACAGAAAATAAGCTTTCAACCCTATATATTGAGTCTTGTTGACTATGCACCTTTACAACAACAATACGATTGCCTGGGTAAGTTCCTTACAGTGGCACAAGAGACAGAAATAGGTCCTGCCATACAAGCCATCATCAATGATAACCGCATAATATTGCAAAAGGGATCGGAAAAAAGCCCCATGCCTACTCCAGTTGTGGCAAGTCCGGAACCGGAAACCGCTCCACCTGCAACTTCTCCAGTAGCAGCAACTAAACCCGTGTTGAGCGGCCCTATCAGCAGCAGCAGAAGACCTGCCAGGTTGAAATTCAACCTGCCGTTGTCAGCTGTCCGTACGGTAAGTAAAAATGATCTTGCCCTGACCCTACACATTCCACCTGAAGCGGAAAGTCTGGTGTTGCCTGCTGCTCCTGTGATGCGAAAAATAGCGACTAAGACAAAGCCTTCCCGAATGAGGCTGTTATATGCTATGGCTGTTGCGGAGCCCCGTCCTTTACCCAAACAAGCCCCCCTCCGAATACCACCGGAGGAGGAAAACCCTATGCCCACGGTAACCATGTCCGCGTCGCCACCCATAAATGTAAACCCGGCCAGGCCGGCTGTACGAAAGGCAGAACCGGCCAAAAGCGAATTAACTATTCATTCGTTGGTAACAGAACAAGCTAATGATACCCGCCTTCAAGTTATTTTCACCAATGGGAAGGGGAAATTTTACAACGCGGAACCTAAAATGGAGTTTATTGATGTAGCAAGTAGAAACACGGTAAAGACGGCATATCGCAATATGATGGGTGGGCATCCCGATCCCATTCTACTACCTGCTGGTACATATGATATTTTCATTCCCGGAAGCAAAGCCACCGCCAAAAATGTGACCGTGCAGGCCAATAAATTAAATACCATCACTATTGTAGTTGGTGGCGGCTCTATTGCCTTCCATTATCCTACTAATCCTAACCGTCCGGTAAAGGAATATACTGCGCTGATCAGTAAGCGCTTTGAGGGTGGGCCGGTGGTGAAGCAGCCCTGCGATACGGAGTTGCCCTACGATCCCACCAATTATCATATTGAGATCAATACCCTGCCACCTCTGGTATATAACGTTGATGTGGAATTTAATGAAGTTAAGTTAATAGCTATCCCCGAAGCAGGAACCGTGGAGATTGTCAATACAGAACTCATGGGGAAAATTCAGTTTTGGTGGCAGATGGGAGATGCTTTTGTGCCTTTTTATGATATGGTGATCAATGGAAATCAGGCTGATCAGACCGTGATGTTCCGGCCGGGGCACTATCAGGTGCGGTATTATCAGCATGGCTCGGTACCGTCTTCCAAACCATCGGTAATTAGCTTTAGCGTAAAGAGTAACCAGACCACCAAAGTAAAATTGATTCCCTAAAACCAGGTTATGCGTTTCATTAATTTTCTCTATTTCTTGTTATTGGCGTATATCGTTGCGGCTCTGGTCTTTTGGGGGATGAGCCTGAATAAGCAGAGCCATATTATTTTTAAAAATGAACTTAGCCTGCTGCGTTCAAATGTGGATAGCTTCAGCCATCCGGATCAGTACAAAATAGCTTATAAATACATACAGGAAAAGGAAAATGCACGTAAACGTCAGTTCATGGGTGAGGGTGTTGCGCTCTTATTGGTGACCCTTATCGGAGCTGGCGTCGTTTTTACCTCTATACGGGGGAATCAGAAACTGTCCAGCCAGCAAACTAACTTTATGTTGTCCGTAACGCATGAACTCAAATCGCCAATAGCAGCTATAAAGCTGAACATGCAGACCATGGCCAAGCGGAAGCTTACCGAAGAGATGCAGCAGCAATTACTGGAGCGGAGTATACGCGAAGCGGATCGTTTGGATGATTTGTGCAACAACCTTTTACTGGCCACACAAATGGAAAGCAGTGCTTATAAACCTATGTCTGAACGGATCAATGTGTCCGCGTTGGTTATAGACAGCCTGCATCTCTATGAAGGCAGAAGTAAGCACGACATGCAGCATAAGATACAGCCTGACTGTTATGCTACGGTAGACAGTCTTTTGTGGAAACTGGCCGTGAACAACCTGCTTGAAAATGCACTGAAATATACGCCTCCGGAGGAAACGATCAGCGTACAATTGTACCAGGCTGACGATGAACTTATTCTTTCTGTTGCAGATACGGGTGATGGCATTGCAGATGAAGAGAAGCGAAAAATCTTCAAAAAGTTTTATAGGGTGGGAAATGAAAATGCAAGAAAAACGAAAGGTACAGGCCTGGGCCTGTACCTTACATCAAGAATTATAAAAGGATTTAATGGTACTATCCTGGTCAGGGACAACCAACCACATGGTAGCGTGTTTGAAATCACCATACCTTCGGCTTAAGCTTGCCCGGCGACAGTGGTTTATAAAATGGTTTGCTTCACCGATTCCAGCATGTCTAATGTCTCTTCTCTGGTATTGCCTTCTGCATAAATACGCAGTAAAGGCTCGGTTCCCGACGCGCGCAGCATCATCCAGCCGCCGTTATTGAGGTGGTATTTAATCCCATCTAGGGTTTCCACTTGTGTCACCTGATACTTGCCGAATGAGTTATATTGCCCCGCCTGCGCCGCCTGAATAATGGCTTGCTTTTTTTCTTCGGCTACAGTAAGGTCGTTGCGCTCGTACACAAAGGTGCCCACGATATCGTATATTTCCTGGCAGAGTTGCTTTAAGGTCTTGCCGGTCTCGCGCATATACTCATAGATCGTTAGTCCGTCAAAGATGCCGTCCCTTTCCGGTATGTGTCCTTTGATGGCTATCCCGCCACTTTCTTCACCGCCCAGCAGCACATCGTCAGTAACCATCTTTTCGCTGATATATTTAAAACCTATAGGTGTAACCTCAACCGGTAAGCCATATGCAGCACACATCTTTTTTACCCGATCGGTTACCGAAAAGGCAATGACTACCTTACCTGTCAGACCGCGGTACTTATGTAGGTAATGAATCAGCAACAGGATAATGTGATGGGCATCTACAAAGTTTCCGTCTTCATCATACAGGCCTATGCGATCTGCATCACCGTCAGTGGCCAGACCCACTTTTAACTCAGGTGTAGTGGCCATTAATTCAGAAAGCGCACCAAGGTTTTTATGGATCGGCTCAGGCGCTGTGCCGTCAAATCCGGGATTGTGCTCACAATGTAACAACACCGCGGCGGGTAATGTTTTTCTGATGACTTGCTGGCCGGCGCCATACATCGCATCATACGCGAGTTTCGCGGGTGCATCATTAAGCAGTTTCAGATTGAATTTGGTGTGCAGGTAATCGATATACATCTGCTCCAGATCCACATATTCTAAAAGGCCTTGTTCTTCCAGTTGCTCCAGGCTATTGCCCGGCAATGGTACCTCATCTTTTATTAAGGCTTCCACTTCAGCAATATGCGTGGGGCTTGTAGGCCCTCCATGAGGCCCCTTTAATTTATAGCCATTATATGATGGTGGGTTATGGGACGCGGTGATAACGATTCCCTGATCTGCACTTTTTTCTTTTACACCCAAAGAAACCATAGGGGTACTGACGAAGCCACGGGCCAAATACACTTTAACCCCATTGGTGCCCAGCACCTGAGCTGCAACAGCTGCAAATAGGGGGCCGCCAAAGCGGCAATCATGACCAATCACGACACTGGGCCGGGCATGATTTTCTTTAAGCCAGTCGGCCACAGCCTGCGACACCCTGGCTACGTTGGCTGTCGTAAAATCTTGAGCGATGATGGCACGCCAGCCATCTGTTCCGAATTTGATCTTATCCATTGTTTTGTATATGCTTTTTATAATGCTGTTGTAGGTGAAAGCGGGTACAAAGAAACTAAATTTTGCGCGATACATTGACCACGGGCCTATTTTATCCGGTGCATGCAAACAAAATAGTACATTTGGCTTTTGTAGTTTAGAATCCTATACTTAATAATGGGGATTGTTGTCCGGCAATCGGTTAAATCTGTTATCGTTACCCTGGGCGGTGTGCTCATGGGCGCTTTAGTCGTCGTTTTATCTACACGGTTTTTTCCCAAATCGGAATATGGATTTACACAAAACCTGATAAAAATAGCGCTGCAGATTTCTTATTTAGGCGTTTTTGGCTTTAATTATACCCTGCTGATATATGGGCAAAGGTACCCACCCGGGCATCCTGCCCGAGGCGCGTTTTTGACGATTACAGCCTTTATTCCCTTTTGTTTTTCATTACTGATCACGGTACTTTATTTTGTTTTCCGACCGCAACTCATTGGCTTGTACCAGGAGGAAGATGAGCAAATGATGCGGCAGTATTTTGTATTGTTCCCCTTGCTCACTTTTTTTTCAGCTGCTATTGGATGGTTTGAAGGGTACCTGCAATCACTGCACAAGACAGCTTTGCAGCATTTTGCCCGTGAGATTCTGGCACGGATCATTTATATTGCTTTAATCATTTTGTTTGCCTTTGGCTTGATCAGTTTTCACACCTTTATCTGGTTGTATGTACTTACTTACTTAGTTCCACTTTTGTTCCTGTTTTGGATTGCTGCCCGAGATAAAGGTTTTCGCTTTGAATGGCATACCCATTATTTTTCTTTTAAAGACATCAAAGAGATTTTTCGGTTTTCCGGCTACCATATGCTGACGGTAGTAAGTACGGTCTTACTGCTGCAATTGGATGCCTTTTTGCTGGCACCATTGGATAAGGATGGATTTGAAGCGATGGCGGTATACAGCGTGGCTGCGCTCGCCGTTTCTATTTTACGCAATCCGACGAGGGCCATAGGATTGGCGGCACTCCCCACATTTACCCGCACTTATAATGAAGGCGATATGCGGTCTTTGGGTCAATTGTTCAAACGTTCCGCCATCAATATGCAAATAATAGGTTGTGGCATGATATTGTTGGTGGTACTTAATGTTCATAATATAGGCGCGGTGATGAGTATGATCCAGAGCGGGTATGAACAGGTGAAATGGCTGATTCTTATATTAATGATCGGTCAGCTCATGGACATGTTTACGGGCTTGAATTTTGAACTTATCGGGGTCACCAGGTATTACCGGTTCAACTTTTGGATTGCTATTGTCCTTTTGCTGATTGTACTGGTACTGGGCTTCTGGTGGATAAAGGATTACGGTGTGTATGGAGCGGCCTGGGCCACTACGGCAGGCTTGTTTTTCTTTAACCTGGCCAAAACGCTCTTTTTACATTGGAAACTTGGCATGCAACCCTTCCATAAGCAAACCTGGCTAGTACTGGTTACCGGAATAGCTATAGCCGGGGCTGTTCATTTGATACCACAGTTACCCCATCCTTTTTTAGACGCCGGTGTGCGTACGATCTTATTTTGCGCCGTTTGGTGGTGGCTGTTATATCGTTTAAAACCATCTTCCGAACTAGTAGAGATTACCAGGAATCTGATAGAAAAAAAGCGATTTTATTAAGTTGATGATTGCTATAGTATAAAAAAAGAACCCGGCAAAGCGCCGGGTCCGAACAGGTAATTTTATGACTTGACTAACGAACTATAGTTACATTAACGGCATTCATACCCTTACGACCTTGTTGCATTTCAAATTCAACAGCATCGTTCTCTTTAATTTCATCAATGAGACCTGTAGCATGAACAAAAATTTCTTCGCTGCTGGAATCGCTCTTGATAAAACCAAAACCTTTTTCGGAGTTGAAGAACTTTACAGTCCCTTGGAATTTTTCTTTTTCCACTTTAAATTAATTTTGATGTAAATAATGGAAACAAAGATATAATATTTAATGTCAAAAAGTGCCAGTAAAAACTAAAATATTATGAAAATTTAATAACCTGTTTTTCGGACACTTCCCAGCTTGTTTTTAAGTCTTTTTGGGCATTTTTTTAGCAGCCGGAAACAATACGTTGTTGAGGATTAACCGATAGCCCGGAGAAGTAGGGTGCAAGGAAAGGTCAGTAGGCGGATCGCCTATCTGGTGTTGATAATCTTCCGGATCGTGGCCGCCGTAAAAAGTCCATGTACCGTTGCCATATTCGCCATGAATATAACGCGCTTCATTTGCGGCTTTATTTTCTCCCATAACCAGTACATTGCTTTTCAATACTTCTTTTCGAAAAGCAGTAGTTTGCCCCATAAATCCCTTTATCGTCGTGGTGTGATTCTGGCAAAGCATAGTAGGAACCGGATCAAATTTTGCCGAAAAGGTGAACAAGGTAAAGTAGTCGGTAAGCATGGGCACATTGCGCGTCATGGTATTGTCAATATTCGCGTATTCATATTCCATGGGATTGCGAACCAGTGTAAAATCCCTGAAGGCAAAGCAGGATGAAAAATCCAGTTTTTCCTGTGCCTGCGGATCGGCTGCGTCTCCGTCGAAAGGTTCGGCACAGATATCTATTCCAGCGGCTGCCAGAGCAATATCATAACTGTCTGTGGCGCTGCACATCGCAAATAAATAGCCTCCACCCGAAACAAAGCCCCTGATTTTTTGAGCTACAGCCAATTTTAACTGCGATACCTTCTTGAAGCCTAATTTGGCCGCCATGTTTTCCTGCATACGTACATCCTCTACATACCAGTTGGCATTGCGGTAGGCCGCCCAGAATTTACCGAACTGTCCGGTAAAGTCTTCGTGATGTAAATGTAACCAGTCATACTCATGCAGCTTATCCTGTAGTAATGCTTCATCATATACCTTGTCATAAGGGATTTCGGCATAGGTCAGGGCCATGGTCACCGCATCATCCCAAGGTAGCTTGCTGGGTGGTGTGTATACCGCTATTCGCGGTGCTTTCTCCAGTTTAATAAGTTCACCATTGTAATCGGGGTCGGCTATTTTAGCAATCAGGCCCAGGTATTGTGCATCAGGTATCACCTTTGCGGTTACGCCCCTTAATTTACAGGTTTTGAGTAGCTCGCTGTTTTCGTCCATTGCAAAAGCACCGCCATCATAATTCAACAGCCAATCCACCGTCATGCCGGCCTGTAATGCCAGGAAGGCAATACCATACGCTTTCAGGTGGTTGCTTTGATCCTCCGCGTTCATGGGGATGTAAAGTTTGGCGGCTTGCAAGGAATTGCGTGAAGCACAAAGCAGAAAGAAAAAAATGATAATCCCTGTTCTCATGCTTGCAAATTAAGCATTATGCGCTAAATGGATGGCGACATTAATAAGTCGTTAATGTCACAAGAAGCAGCTAATTAGTGTTAAGAAGACCCACAAACAGCAGGGCGACCACATATTTGTGTGGCGGTTGGCCCTCGGTATTTGCATCTTCCTATCTGTTTTTTATTTAAATTGCACGGCTTCGGGCATATCCCCGGTTTTTTTCAAAATATTTAAGGTTAATGAAGCGTATATTCTCTTTGATCGTACTTCTACTTGTGGGCACATTTGCTTTTGGGCAGAATGTAAAAGATGTGATTAGCTGGCATACGTCGGCCAAGAAAACGAGCGACAGCACATTCAGAATAACTGTTGCCGCTACGATCAAGGAGGGTTGGCATATCTACGCTGCAGATCCGGGCGGTGATGGCACGCAAATTCCTACAGAACTCACTTTTGCCAGGAACCCCCAGGTGAAAATGCTGGGTAAGCTGAAAACAGAGGGAAAAATAGTCACCGAAGAAATCACGGAACTGGAGTATTCGATCAATTATTATAAGCAAAAAGTAAGCTTTATACAGGATGTACAGGTCGCTACCAATACCACGCTTAAAGGGAGCGTGTATTTTCAGATATGTGATGATGAAAAGTGTTTGAATCCCACCACCGAAGAATTTGCGTTGACCTTAGCTGGCGTGGCATCTTCCGTAGCACCGGTAGCGATGGCTGAAGACACCCTTGACCAGCCCGGAGATAGTGTTTTGGCAACCGTCGTACCCGCTCTGGCCGGTACAGATAGCAACAAGACCACAGTTACGGCCGCTCCGCCGGCCAGTGAAGGGGAGCACGACCTGGAGAAGAGTTCTTTGGGTGAATTGTTCCTGGCAGGTTTTATAGCAGGTTTTATCGCCTTTATCATGCCTTGTATCTATGCCATGTTGCCGATTACCGTGAGCTTTTTTACCAAGCGAAGTAAAAATCGTGCAACCGGCATTAAGAATGCCATATTTTATTCTTTATCTATTATCCTCATATTTACCGCTATCGGGGCTTTGGTTACCATGATGTTTAGCGAAAAGACCATGTATGAGCTATCTACCAGCATGGGTTTTAACCTCTTCGTGTTTTTCTTGTTTATCATCTTTGGTATCTCGCTTTTGGGTGCTTTTGAGATTACGCTGCCTGCTTCCTGGACCAATAAACTGGACTCCAAAAGCAATACAAATAGTTTCATGGGCATCTTTTTCATGGCGCTTGTATTGGTGATCGTGTCCTTTAGCTGTACTTCAGCCTTTATCAGTTCGCTGATCGTGTATATTGTCAAATCGGGCAACAGTTTAGGAGGCTTGGTCGGATTTTTCGGCTTTGGCCTCGCTATTGCATTGCCTTTTGCTCTTTGCGCCTTCTTCCCCGGTTTGCTGAACAACCTGGCCAAGTCGGGTGGTTGGCTGAATACGGTAAAAGTGACTATGGGCTTTATAGAGTTGGCCATGGCCATGAAGTTTTTATCTAACATTGATTTACAATATCACTGGGGCTTGCTGGATTATGAGGTATACCTGAGTATTTGGATCGTTATTTTTGGCTTGCTGGGCCTCTATCTGTTGGGGAAGATAAAGTTCTCGCATGATGATGACCTGCCCAAGAACATGTTCGGCCAATCGTACCTCTCTGTGCCGCGGCTGATGTTTGCCCTCACCTCTTTGGCCTTTACGGTATATATGATTCCGGGCTTGTGGGGTGCGCCGCTTACCGGAATAAGCGGTTTCCTGCCTGAACGCAAAACACTGGAATTTAACCTTCATGACCAATTGCTCAATATACAGTCGTCCGGAGGGAGTGCTGCTACTCTTGATGGTGACATGGTAATGCCTCAGAAGTATGCCAATAAATTAAAATCAGAATTGCCCGGTATTCCTTCTTTCTTCGATTATGAGGAGGCTAAAGCCGCAGCAAAGAAAATGAATAAGCCCATCCTCCTGGACTTTACTGGTCACAGCTGTGTGAATTGCCGGAAAATGGAACGTGCTGTGTTGTCCAAGCCGGATGTGTTGCGCGAATTGAGGCAGAATTTTGTTGTAGCAAGCCTTTATTGTGATGACAAGACTGCACTAGACCCTTCCGAAGTCTACACCGCCAGCGATGGCTCCGTGATCAAGACGCTTGGCGACAAGAATCTTGATCTGCAACTAAGGGAATATGGTTCGGTGGCCCAACCCCTGTACATTTTTATTGATGCTGATGGTAAGGTGTTGAAACATGCGGGTGGTTATGTGCCAGATGTTCCGCGTTTCCTGAATATTATGGCGGAAGTTAAAGAAGCGCATCAGGCCCGTCATTAAAAAAGGCCTGGTGATAGAGAACTGGTCGGTTTCTTTCCTTAAGAGGCCGGCCTTTTTCTTGTTCCGTCGATAATTTTACTGCGGGCCTGCCCGTTATCCGTATAAGTCCGATTTTTCTTGTAATTTACAGGGTCTTTTCCCACGTTTATCAGCTATATGAACCATAAGCTATATTTCTTGCTCCTGCTTTTGACTGCTATGCTGGCCTCGGACATCTCCGTGGCGCAAACCAATACAGAGGTATTCGGACAAAACCGGATTCAATATCGTCGTTTCGAATGGAAATACTATGATGCGGAGCATTTTAAAATATATCATTATGACCGGGCCGGCCGGGAATTGGCCCGTTATGTGGCAGAACAGGCGGAGCAAGACGTCATTGCTATTGAACGCCGGCTGGGCGGATTATTTCCGGAGCGCGTGAATATTATTCTATACAACAGTTTTGATGACTTTCAGCAAACCAATATGGGCCTTAATGCCGACTTGCAAATGCGCAACGATATTCCGGCGGGTACGGTAAATCTGGTGGGTGATAAATTGATCATTTATTTTACGGGGAAGCATGCTGACCTTAAACAACAGCTTAGGAAAGGCATGGCTCAAATCGTTATGGAGCGCATGTTATTCGGAGAGAATTTCAGGGAAATGGTCAGGAATGCTGTATTGCTCAACCTGCCTGGATGGGTAACCGAGGGTTATGTTGACTTTGTGGTGGATGGGTGGACAACTGATGATGATAATGCATGGAAAAATCTCATGACCGTACCCGGTAAGGTAGATTTTCACATGATTTCTGAACGTCACCCGCGATTGTCGGGAAAAGCATTTTGGAAGTATATTGATGTGAAATTCGGAGCTCATCAAGTGCAGAACCTGCTTTATCTTACTCAGTTAAAGAGTAGCCTGAACAAGGCCATGCGTCTCACGTTTCACCAAAAGTTACAACCTACTTACGACTCCCTTGTGTCGTACTACCAAAACAGGTATGCTTTTGAAGAGCAGATTTTTGAACCTATTGATACCAGTTCTTTGTTGATGCGTATTCCAGTGCCTCAGGATGAGGGGAGGATTACGAATGTCATGGTATCGCCAAGAGGCGGTGATGTGGCCTACTTGCAGTGGAAGCATGGAGAATATAGTGTTGTACTGGAGCGCCATCATGAGGTAGAAGGGAAGCTGACAAAGGATAAATCGAGCTTACTTAAGGGAGGAATAAAGGATTTTAATGCGCTTCAGGATCCTGATTATCCGTTAATGGCCTGGAGCAATACAGGATTCAAGCTGGGCATTATTCACAAAAACAGGGACAGGATTCGTATTCGTGTTTATAATTCGGTCAAAGGTAAAATTGAAGATTTTCGTGTGCCGGCCAACAGGTTCGATCGCATTACCGGATTTACCTTCATGGAGGATGACGATATGATTGTTATCGCCGCCGTCCGCCGTGGTCAAAGTGACCTGTTTACTTACCGGCTGAAAGGGGGAAGGATGACCCAAATTACCGACGATGCCTGGGACGACAGGGAACCGGTGTTCGTAAGTGGCGGTGCGAGGAAAGGCATCGTGTTTTTGAGCAACAGGCCGGAACCTTATATCAATATACAACCATTGCCCAATGAATTGCCTGCCGGACCTATGAATGCTTTTTTCTACAACAGTACCACGGAAAGTTATGATTTGCTGCAACTTACCCGCAATACAAAAGGCACCATTTCTCAGGCAATACCATATGGCAGCGAATACTTTGCTTATCTGTCCGATAATAACGGGGTACGTAACCGCTTTGTCGTGCTCTTTGGCCGGGATGTCAACAATCAGGATTCAGCTTATTCCGTGCCGGTAACGAATTTTAGCCGCAGTATCTTATATCATCAATATAATCCGGCAAGTGGGAAAGTGGCGGATGTGATGCAATATGGTCAATCATTCAATGTATTATTTCATAAGCTGGAATTGCCGGCTCCATTTGGACCGGCACCGGTAAAGAAGTTGCTGCCGCTGAGTTTTGTGGATGGAGTAGCCAATAAGCAACGCGACCAAATGGGGCTTAAAGGAGTTGATGTGAGCGGACAGCACTTCGATATTGCCACAGGAGATACTTATCAAACCCCTTTTTATACAAGGGAAAAAAATAAAATAAGCGATAGCGGTTCGGTGGTTCCGGACGCCGCTTCTGAATCACTGGCAGAGCGGCTGGCGGTAAACAGTCCGGCTGATATACAAGGAGACACCTTGTCTTCAGTTCAAGACAGAGGAGTTGAAATTATCTCTTCCGATCCAACAGCTGAGGAGCAAGCAGGCAAGCGGATTTTATATGTCGACAGTACTTTTATCACCATTAGGTCTGCGCCATATCGCCTGTCGTTTAAACCAGATTTCTTTAGCGTGCGTCTGGATAATAATCTTTTATTTACCCGCTACCAAAGTTATACAGGTACTGCCGGGCAATATAATAACCCGTCAATGGGTGGCATGATTACCGCTAGTCTTTACGACAAATTAGAAGACTACCGGTTTACCGGTGGCGTGCGGTTGCCGGTAAATTTTTCCGGATTGACCTATTATGTCCAGTTTGAAAATTTCAGGCGTCGGGTAGATTGGGGCCTTGTGTTGTTTAGGCAGGAGGACAGGCAAAGCTATAATTTTGAAACGACCGGGGGACAAATTATTACGGAGCCGGGTAAAACGATCAACACCATACTTCAAGGTAGTGTGAATTATCCCCTCAATAAGGTACAGGGCTTCAGGCTGCATTTAGGTGTACGGCAGGATCAGATGTTGATCAAGGCGCAGGATCAGTTCGGATTGATATTACCCAATACATACGAATACTGGGCCATGAGTCGTGCAGAATTTGTACATGATGACACCCGTAATCCTACTTTTAATATATGGAACGGATTGCGGTATAAGTTGTTTGCAGAGTATATGTATAAAGTTTATAACGATAACGAGACGTATTTTCTGAATAATCAGGAAATCATCAGCACCGGGGGCTTTTACAATGCTGGATTCGATATACGTTATTATCATAAGATCTATAAGAATTTTATTGCGGCCATCCGTACTGCAGGTGCACACGCGGGGGGCAATCAGCAGATTCTTTACTTCCTGGGCGGCGTAGATAACGATATTAACCCCAAATTCAGTAATGCCTTGCAGCCGAGTGGGCGTAACAATTATGCATTTCAGTCTTTGGCTACCAGTCTGAGGGGATATGACCAGAATGCCCGAAACGGGAATACTTATGCCCTGATGAATGCCGAACTGAGGTTTCCTATTTTGGGTACGCTCATGAAGCGCCCTGTTCAGTCAAGTATACTCAAACATTTGCAAGCTGTTGCTTTTCTGGATGTCGGGTCGGCTTGGGAAGGCTTGTTGCCCACACCTGAAAATATTCAACGTAACCATACGGTAACCTGGCCTCCGGGCGCTTCTCCCACGGTATCTGTAACCGTGCCTAATTATGTCGATCAGGGCCTGGCGGTTGGCTACGGAATGGGTCTGCGTACCATGCTGTTCGGTTATTTTGCTCGAGTGGATGCGGCATTAAACATAAACAGGCAGTTTAGCTGGTACCTTTCCCTGGGTACAGACTTCTAATGTCTGCCCATAAGGTTAATGTATGTTAAATATGTGAAATACTGCTGAACCTGCCCGACAGCTACCCAACTTCCGTTCGGAAGTAAATGTCTTTGTACACAAACGTACTATTTTTGATATCAAAGCTTATGAAGATATTGTTTAAACTTTTGATACTGTTACTTCTTCCTGCGTGGATTCATGCGCAGTCGGGAAACAATATGCAACTGCCCGATGAAGCAACTGCCAGTACACATGAAGAGTTGTTGATTCCCAATGCTTTTACGCCCAATTTTGATGGCAAGAACGATGTCTTCAAGATTGTTAATATTTCCGATCAGAAAGTAATAGATTTTAAAGTATTCAATCGGTGGGGTACTGTTATGTTTCGCACTACAGATGGCAATGAGGGTTGGGATGGTACTTATAAAGGGCAAGCCCAGCCTTTTGGTGTTTATGGCTACGTCATTCGTATCGCCTATTCAGACGGATATGTAGCCACGTACAAGGGTACGGTAACCCTTATCAGGTAAGTTTTGTATATTTTGTTTGTGTATTTAATTACAGGTCACGTGAAGATGTGGCCTGTTTTTTTATGAGCAACATCAGTTGCAACTGATGTAAATCATTAAAAATGACCAACTTCTGACCTGATCTACAACAAATTAATAATTTAAGGTGAAATACCGAACAATACTTTTATTTTTGCGCCTTAAAATTAAATACGATACACATGAGTACAATCCTTTACCTCATTCCCTGCTTCGGTATCATTGCCTTGTTATATACCCTGGTGAAGAGCTCCTGGGTGAACAAGCAACCTGTTGGTAATGACCGAATGAAAGAAATAAGTACCTATATAGCCGATGGCGCCATGGCCTTTCTGAAGGCAGAATATAAAGTATTGGCGTATTTTGTGGTGATTGCAGCCCTCTTGCTTGGGTTTATGGGCAACGCAAATCCCAATTCGCATTGGTCTATAGCCGTAGCATTTGTTGTAGGTGCCGTCTTCTCTGCGCTCGCAGGGTTTTTAGGCATGCGTATAGCCACTAAAGCTAATGTGCGGACCGCCGAAGCTGCCCGGACCAGCTTGTCCAAAGCCTTGAATGTATCGTTTGGAGGTGGTGCCGTTATGGGTCTGGGTGTAGCCGGTCTGGCCGTACTCGGACTTGGGGCTGTATTTATTGTCTTGTTAAGTGTATTCGCACCGGATGTAACGGCAGACAATCATCTTGTATTGAAAACAATTGAAATTCTTACCGGCTTCTCTCTTGGCGCGGAAAGTATTGCTCTTTTTGCCCGTGTAGGCGGTGGTATATACACCAAAGCTGCCGATGTGGGTGCTGACCTGGTCGGTAAAGTAGAAGCCGGTATTCCCGAAGATGATCCCCGTAATCCCGCTACTATTGCGGATAACGTGGGCGACAACGTAGGTGATGTAGCTGGTATGGGCGCCGATTTGTTTGGTTCGTATGTAGCTACCGTATTGGCTACTATGGTGTTGGGCCAGGAAGTAAGGAATATAGGCGGCGGTACATTGCAGGACGCTTATCAGGGCTTTTCTCCTATCCTGCTGCCGATGCTGATCGCCGGAATCGGTATCATTTTTTCCATTATCGGAACCTTGTTTGTAAAAATATCCAAGACCACAGGTATCAGTACAGCACCCGTTCAGCGTGCCCTGAATATGGGTAACTGGGGGTCCATTGTCCTGACCGCAATTGCCAGTGTGTTTCTGGTTAAATTTTTATTACCCGAAACCATGGAACTGCGTGGCTTTCAATTTACACAAAATGGCGTCATCGGCGCTATTCTGGTGGGCCTTGCTGTGGGTACCTTAATGAGCATCATCACAGAGTATTATACCGCCATGGGTAAACGCCCTGTACTCAGTATCGTGCGCCAGTCTTCTACCGGACATGCCACCAATATTATCGGGGGTCTGTCTGTGGGTATGGAGAGCACCCTGATCCCCATCATTATACTGGCAGCAGGTATTTATGGCTCTTACGAGTGTGCCGGGCTTTATGGTGTGGCTATTGCAGCAGCAGGTATGATGGCCACTACGGCCATGCAATTAGCTATTGATGCTTTCGGTCCTATTGCAGATAACGCAGGCGGTATTGCAGAAATGAGTGAACTGCCGCCGGATGTAAGGGAAAAAACAGACGTGCTGGATGCGGTAGGTAATACTACTGCAGCTACCGGAAAGGGCTTTGCCATTGCCTCTGCGGCATTAACCGCGCTGGCATTATTCGCTGCTTTTGTGGGCATTTCAGGTATCGACGGGATAGACATTTATCGTGCTGATGTATTATCAGGTCTGTTTATAGGAGGCATGATACCATTTATATTCTCTTCACTGGCTATTACAGCAGTGGGCAAGGCCGCTATGGCTATGGTAGAAGAAGTGCGACGCCAGTTTCGGGAAATACCCGGAATTATGGAAGGAAAAAGCAAGCCTGAGTACGAAAAATGTGTAGCTATTTCTACCGATGCCTCTATCCGGAAAATGATGTTGCCCGGAGCCATTGCGATTATTACTCCTATATTGATTGGCTTTGTGTTCGGTCCTGAGGTATTGGGTGGCTTCCTGGCTGGTGCCACAGTGAGTGGTGTACTGATGGGTATATTCCAGAATAACGCCGGCGGTGCCTGGGACAATGCTAAAAAGTCTTTCGAGAAAGGTGTGGAAATTAACGGGGAAACCTTCTATAAGAAATCCGAACCACATAAGGCTTCCGTAACAGGCGATACCGTTGGTGATCCTTTTAAAGATACCTCTGGTCCGTCTATGAATATCCTGATCAAGCTAATGAGTATTGTAAGTCTGGTAATTGCACCTACTTTGGCTACTATGTTTGCAGGTAAAATTCAGGAGCAACGTAAGGAAAGTGTAGAGCGTTTGCAGCAGGCTGCTGAAAAACAGGCACATCACAGTGTAACATTCAGCAACGGTAAAGCTGTTTGGTCCGGTAATAGTATTTTCTTTTCCGGTCAATAGTGGTGTTTCGCGCCGGGTAGCGGTAGCGACCGGTGCTTAATTTCTACTGTAAATCATCATCAATCAAGGCCCTGGCGATCTATTTCGGCAGGGCCTTTGTTATTGCATGCCATGGTGTTATTTGTACTTTTTATCAACAGGCACCCGCTATCTTTTTATATATTTGCGGCAGAGCTTTGCGTATGAAAATTCTGCTGATCCGCTTTTCTTCTATAGGTGACATTGTGCTCACCACACCGGTTATCCGTTGCTTGAAAAGGCAGTACCCCAGTGCCGAGCTTCATTTTCTGGTAAAAAAGGGCTTCAAAGCTGTGATAGCGGGTAATCCGTACATTGATCAGTTGCACCTGCTGGATAAGGATATGGAGGCTACCATTGCTGCATTGAAGCCGATTGGTTTCGACTATGTCATTGACATGCATAAAAACCTGAGGAGTGGACGTGTCAAGCGGGCGTTGGATTGTCCCAGCTTTACTTTTAATAAACTCAATATACGCAAATGGCTCTTTGTGCAATTGAAAATGAAGGCACTCATGCCCGATAAAAGTATCGTGGACAGGTACTTTGAGGCCCTTCAGCCGATCAAAATCAGGAATGACGGACAAGGGCTTGATTATTTTATTCCGGAGCAGGATGTGACCAAACAGGATGATTTACCCATGGGCCATTGGAACGGTTTTGTAGGATGTGTGATTGGCGGGTCGTTTTTTACCAAAAAACTACCTGTAGAAAAATGGCAGGAATTTTGCAGGCAATCACCCTATCCCGTAGTATTGCTGGGCGGACCGGAAGATAAAGCTGCGGGTCAACTTATTGCGTCTGTTAGTAAGGGCAAAGTGTACAATGCTTGCGGCAAGTTTAATATTAATGAGTCGGCAGATCTGGTGAGGCGAGCTAAGGTCATCGTGAGCAACGATACCGGCTTGATGCATGTAGCTGCTGCCTTTCAGAAACCGCTTGTTTCTTTATGGGGTAATACCACACCGGAATTGGGTATGTTTCCTTACTATGGGTTCAATAATTTAAACCAAAGTATCGCTCCTCAGTCAGTAATATTGGAAAACAATGACCTGAGTTGCCGGCCTTGTAGTAAGATCGGTTACGACCAGTGTCCTAAAAAACATTTTCGCTGTATGCAAGACCTGGAAGTATCCCAAATGATAGTAGCCGTAAAAAAGTTATGGGAAACACAACCTTTAGCTACTAAATCGGTTTAATGAAGGAGTCTGGCACACCATTTTTCTAAACATCTAAAATCTATAATTTATGCGTTATCTACTTCCCCTCGTTTTAATCACACTAGTTTCCTGTGCTTCCTTTAAAAAGGGAGGTAAGAGCGATGCTACGGGTAATACCACATTGCAGGGTACTGCCTGGGTCATCAGCAGTATTACCGACTTCCAGCTGGAGGAAACGGACCGGCAGGCAACACTTTCGTTCTCAGATACGAGCAACCGTTTTGGCGGCTACTCCGGTTGTAATATGTTTGGCGGTACCTTCGAAACAGAAGGCAATAAACTTTCGTTTTCACAAGTGATGGGCACTAAGCGCGCCTGTATGCCTGGCATGAAAACGGAAAGTGCTGTATTTAAACTGCTGGAAGCTACCAATAGTTATGTAATAACAGACGGCAAACTGCAACTGAAAAAAGATGAAGCTGTGCTCGCAGAACTTGTAAAAGAAGAAAAGAAATAAATTATTTTGTAATAAAGATTATTAGCTTTAATTTTGCGCAAAATTTTTGGAGCATGTTTGCAGTTGTAACAATAGCAGGACAGCAGTTCAGAGTTCAGGAGAACGATGAACTTTTTGTACACCGCTTGCCTGGTAATGCCGGCGATAGCGTAGAATTTTCTGATGTATTAATGGTCAGCAACAATGGTAACATTACCATGGGCAAGAACCTGAACTCAGTGGTTAAAGCACAAATCGTGGATCATCTGAAAGGTGATAAAGTGCTTATTTTTAAGAAAAAACGTCGTAAAGGATATCAAAAATTGAATGGACATCGCCAGTCTTTGACCAAGATCAAGATTGAAGCAATCGCTTAGTTATTATTGAATAATAATAATCTTGGATTTATCAATTTTTTATTTTTAACTTTGTAACGATTACAATTTAATCAAGTAATAAAATGGCACACAAAAAAGGTGAAGGAAGCGTAAAGAACGGACGTGATTCACAAAGTAAGCGCCTTGGTGTAAAAATATTTGGAGGCCAGCCGGCTATCTCCGGAAATATTATAGTTCGCCAAAGGGGTACAGTTTATCATCCTGGTGAAAATGTGGGAATAGGAAAAGATTTTACTATTTTTGCTACTAAGGATGGTATTGTACAGTTTAGAAAAACCAGCAGTAAGACGATTATTTCAGTAGACGAAGTAAGTGTTGCAGAAGCCTAACCCCCTTCTGCAAAATTGCCATAAATAAAAAGAGCTTTTTATTTTCTAACCCTTAAATTCAATAAGTATGGCAACTGCAAAAAAAGCCGCTCCGAAGAAAGCGGCTGCAAAGAAAGCCGCTCCTAAGAAGGCCGCTGCCAAAAAAGCTGCACCTAAAAAGGCTGCTGCTAAAAAGGCCGCTCCTAAAAAAGCTGCTGCGAAAAAAGCTGCTCCTAAAAAAGCTGCTGCAAAGAAAGCCGCTCCTAAAAAAGCAGCCGCCAAAAAAGCTGCTCCTAAGAAAGCAGCTGCCAAAAAAGCTGCTCCTAAAAAAGCCGCGGCAAAGAAAGCTGCTCCCAAAAAAGTAGCTGCAAAAAAGCCCACGGCAAAGAAAGTAGCCGCAAAAAAACCAGCGGCAAAAAAAGCAGCAACAAAAAAGTAAGCATTTTATTTTTAAACAAATAGTCCCGGAAGCCTTTGCTCCCGGGATTTTTTT
>JBEBUO010000017.1:0-19403 GCA_040393285.1 Taibaiella helva
ATCCAGCTTACCCCTGAATTCCAGTCCCCTGGTCCAGGCAAAGATAGAAGCAATGGGATTGGTAGAGGTAGGATTCCCTTTTTGATGCTCCCGGTAGTGGCGGGTAACGGTACCATGAGCAGCCTCGGCTTCCATCACTTTGCCATCGGGAGTAACCAGGGTAGAGGTCATCAACCCTAAGGAACCGAAACCTTGTGCCACGGTATCGCTTTGCACATCGCCGTCATAATTTTTACAGGCCCAAACGAAATTACCATGCCATTTTAATGCAGAGGCTACCATGTCATCGATCAAACGATGCTCATAAGTAATGCCGGCTGCGGCGAACTGATCCTTAAATTCTTGTTGATAGGTTTCCTCAAAGATATCTTTAAACCGGCCATCATACTTTTTCAGGATAGTGTTCTTTGTAGATAAGTATAAGGGCCAGCCTTTCATCAAAGCCTGGTTGAAGCAGGAGCGGGCGAAGCCGCGAATGCTTTCGTCTGTATTGTACATAGCGAGCGCTACGCCGTCCCCTTTAAAGTTATACACTTCAAATTCTTCCACACTACCGTCTTCTCCTTCAAACTTGATGGTTAGCTTTCCTTTGCCTTTGGTTACAAAATCAGTGGCGCGGTATTGATCCCCGAATGCATGACGGCCGATACAGATCGGAGCAGTCCAGTTAGGCACCAGGCGGGGAATGTTTTCTATAACTATGGGCTCGCGAAAGACGGTACCATCCAAAATATTACGGATAGTACCATTAGGCGACTTCCACATTTGTTTCAGGTTAAATTCCGTTACCCGCCCTTCATCAGGCGTGATCGTAGCACATTTTATACCTACTCCATGCTCTTTAATTGCATTAGCCGCATCAATGGTCACCTGGTCATTAGTTGCATCACGGTGTTCCACACCCAGATCGAAGTACTTTATTTCTACATCAACATAAGGTAGTATCAGCTTGTCTTTGATAAACTTCCAGATGATGCGGGTCATCTCATCACCGTCCAGTTCCACAACAGGGTTAGCCACTTTTATTTTTTCAGCCATTTTTTAAAATCTGTTTTACAGGTTGATTAAGAATGGCGCAAATGTAACAAAAGGAATTTTTTTCACCTATTAAAATAGGAATAAAAAATTTAAATATATCCTTTGTCCCTACGTGTAGTGACTAAAGAAGGAGATTCGATCTGTACTTTAAATCGTAGGGGATAAGTTCAGATACCCATTCTATCTCTTTCAGATATTTCAGATGAGGGCTGATGTCACTTTCATACCGTATGCGGTGGCGGTTTTGAATCAGGATCAGGAAATCTGCCTGTGGCAGTTCGGGCATCAGGTGATGTCCTTCCTGTCTGTTTTGGTATATAAGCAGGGAAATATCTTCGTCATCGCGGGTGTCATACACAAAGCGAAACAGGTTGAAGCGTACGGTTTGCTCCCCAGAATCCGGGGAGGGTAACAGGTTCTCAAAAAGAGAGCCTCTTGCTTTTACTTTGGTGTTATTGGATGGGGTATGGTAAATAACCACATCTTCATCTTTGACTAAGTTTACCGCAAAAAGACTGTTGAGCAGGGAGCAGAGCGCATACCCGGGCAAGCGGGTACCTATAGCCATTAATTTGCTGTCAGCAAAAAAATCCTGTTCCACGTGTCCTATATTCAGTACCTGGTTGGCCACTGCAGTTGGCTTTTAGATTGAAGTACAAAGGTTCATTAAATTTTTCAATCCGGGTACTACAAGATCTATTCTACAATCGTTTTTTGTATCTTGCCGAACCAAAATCTCCCATATATGCCAATTACCTACATTTTTCTGATTGTTCTCCTGCTGCTCGTTTTAATGAGCTTCGTCACTGTACAGCAGGGTACGGTAGCGGTCACTACCATATTTGGAAAGTTCAGACGCATTTTGCGGCCTGGTCTGAACATGCGTATCCCGTTTATAGAAAGGATCTTTCGCCGTATCTCTATTCAGAACCGTTCCATAGAATTGAAGTTTCAGGCTATTACCCAGGATCAGGCCAATGTTAACTTTTCGGCTATGCTGCTTTATGCGGTATGGAACCAGGATGCGGATACGATTAAGTCAGTAGCCTTTAAATTTATGGATGAGCGTAACCTTATGCAGGCGCTGATCCGCTCTGTTGAAGGCTCTGTGAGGGCTTACGTGGCCGGTAAAAAGCAGGCGGAGATACTGGGCTTACGGGGGGAGATCATCCTCCATGTAAAAGAACAGTTAGATAAGGTATTGGAGGACTGGGGCTACCACCTTATTGATCTTCAAATCAATGATATTACTTTTGATGAGGTCATCATGCGTTCGATGGCACAAGTTGTAGCTTCTAATAACCTTAAGGCAGCTGCTGAAAATGAAGGTCAGGCCTTGTTGATCACCAAGACCAAAGCAGCCGAAGCGGATGGTAACGCGATCAAGATCCAGGCAGAGGCTGAACGTCAGGCCGCCCAGTTAAGAGGGCAGGGCGTAGCCTTATTCCGCGAAGAGGTAGCACATGGTATGGCCAAAGCAGCCAAAGAAATGGAGCAGGCCAACCTGGATGCTTCCTTTATCCTTTTCTCCATGTGGACAGACGCTATTAAACATTTTGCTGAAAATGGCCAGGGCAATACCATCTTCTTAGATGGTAGCAATGATGCCATGCAGCGTACCATGAAGGAGCTGATGTCTGTGGCGCAAAATTCAAGTATTGTAAGTCCGCAACCCGGTAAAGCCAGCGAATAGTTGCGACGCCGGGCTGCTTAAACCTATTATCAAGGGGATGCATCTTCTAAAGGAAGGCGTAGCCCCTTGATTGTAGAAAATTCACCTGTCGTTTCGCTAATAGAATTTCGTGTACAGGTTTTTATTAAGTTTGAAGTAGATGAACCCGTTTTTCAGATCAAGAATGGTGTCAAATCTTTTAAGAAAGTTGTTGCCATAGAAACCAGCCATTTGATCGGTTGCATCAATTCCCTCTTTTGCTGCTGATAAGGCAACCGGGACCCGATAGAAGAACTTATCTGAAAACTCGATTTCCGGGCACATGACTATAGGCATTTCATAGCTGCTTCCGTCCGAGCCCTGAAAGCCTGCACTTCCGATTTGCTTCATTTTTTCTTTAAGGTTGTTGTTCGTTGCATATGGCGCGGCTATAGTTAAAGCATCGTCAGCGCCGGTATCCAAACCGAAAAGACCGGAATAGCTTACCCCGTCTATATTTAGGGAACTGACGACAGCAGGATAATCATTGATCAAGGACAGTTTCAATTGTACATAATCTTTAAAATTTAAAGAGGTGTCCTGCTCTTCATAAAATCGTATTTCTTCTTTACCGTAATCAATTTCAATCAAATGCCCCTTCATCAGGTCAATTCCGAAAATGCCGTCAAAGTTAGGCTCCTCGAAATGGCCAATAGTAAATGAGGCCTTCTTCCGAATGTTGTTGATCATAACTTCATTATTACTACTGAGTAGTTCTTCATTAGCCCCGTTCGACCCAATATTCAGGTTTGTCCCATTGGTCTGCAACCGTAATTTTTTATTGGCCTTGTCTGTAATTAAAGACCCGTTTGCCCCGGTGTCAAATAGGAATTTAAGACTGTCTGTTTCATTTACTTGGCAATAGATATAGATGCAGTTCTTTTCAATTGTAAAAGGGATGGTGGTTATTGGTTGCGCCTGACCGGATATATTAGTGCCAAATAAGATAATCAGAAGCTTTAAAGTTGAATTCATGTTTTGTGATGAGTTGAAATTATAATTTTCGTTGTAGCCCGCTGTTTTGGATAGGTTGGAATTTTTACCTCAAAATTTCCTTCCAGATATTCATACCCAAATTTAGGGGAAGCAGCATCGATTTCCAAGTGAAATAAAGTCAGGTATTTCCCAAATAGATTTTGAGTATTTCATGTTGTTTTTATTCAGGTAAGGCATGGTGCTGCATGTCGCGTTCAAACAGATAACAGGTTAAAACTGCTCACTATAGGCCAGCCGGATCTCCACGCGTGTGCCTGTTGTGTCGGTAGTAGCATTGTCTTCACTCAGGTCAACGATAGCGACCCCGCCTGGTGCAAAGTCAAATGCCTTATTAAAGAGTTCAATCCGCTTCAGGGTGATCTCCAGTCCGTGAGATTTTCGCGATCCGGCAGTATATTTTCTCAATGCTTTGGCTTGTGCTACACCGATCCCATTATCCTGTATCGAGATGAGCAGTAGGTCGTCCCGGCGCTCAAGAGTCATGGTCAACAAGCCTTCTTTGTCGGAGGGAAGCAGTCCATGCAATATGGCATTTTCAATAAATGGTTGTACGATCAGCGTGGGTACTTCGATAATGTCAGTATCCAGATCCGGCGCTATAGTAACCCTATAAGTAAACTTATTGTTGAACCTGATCTGCTCCAATTGCATATATAAAGTAGCTACTTCGATTTCGTCTGTTAAGGTAATCTTCGGCTTGCGGCTGTGGTCTAAGATCAGGCGGATCAGTCTGGAAAATTTACTGATATAGTGATTGGCCTTGCCCGGATCATTGTTGTTGATAAAGGAATTTATGGTGTTTAGGGAGTTGAATATAAAATGCGGATTCATTTGCGTACGCAGGGCGCTATGCTCGAGCTCGTTGAGTCTTATCTCGTAGTCGCTGCGCAATGCCTCCCTATGTTTGACCCGGTTTATCTTGCCCCGGTACCATAGGTATAATAGGGTAACGAGTAAGCAACTCATTAAGCCCAGGAACCACCAGCGTGTCCAGAAGGGTTTGCTGATAACTATAATTAATTGTTGCCCTGGTGTCCATTCACCCCCGCTTTTTCTAGCCTTTACTTTAAGGGTATATTTACCTCCGGGCACATTCGTATAGCTGCCGCTCCGGTTCCCGGCTATATATTGCCAGTTTTTATCAAAGCCTTCCAAAAAGTAAGCATATTCGATCTCGCTTGCTGCTTTGTAGTCAAAAGCACTCAGATCAAAAGAAAAGAAGTTTTGCTTATAGGTCAGGTCAATCCGGCTCAAGGTATTCAGTGCTTCCTTTGTACTAAAATGCTTATCAAACACGCGAAAAGAGGTCAGGAAAGGTGGAAGCGTTACATTATCTTCTAAGAGTTTGTCCGGAAAAATTTCAAAAAAGCCATTGTAGGTACCAATGAGTACCGTGCCCCAGGGTGCCAGGCATAAGGAGTGGGCAAATAATTTTACACCGCCGATGCCATCTTTCTGTCCCAAGGTCAGCTGTGCGCCTGTCTTGGTATTGACCCTGGCCAGGCTGTGTCCGTCAGTCATCCATAAATAATCCTGCACCAAAAGAAGGTTGGTAACCTCGGGAGAATTTTGGTTATTGCTGGTCAGAGTATAGTTCATGGTCAGTTTCCCGTCTTCTATACAAACTGCCCCGGCATTGGTAGCGCACCAAATCCGGTTGTTGGCTTTGTCCTGAATTATTTTGTAAAGAATAAGAGGGTGAGGCAGTCCGGTTAGTATGCTGCTGCGATCCACTAATTGTTTGTTGTCAATAAGGTATTGGTACAGCTTTCCATCGTACTCCGCAATCCAGATATGATTGCTTTCCCTGTCCAGGGAGAAATCAGCGACATTGTTGAGCCGGAGAAAATCAGGCGCCTCTTGATCCTCTGGGTTGTTAGAGCTACCCGTGCTTGTATTGAGGAAGGTAAGACCGGTAAAATTGAGCAGTAGCAGGCTGTCTTTGCCAAATAGCTCAATTTTTTTAACCCCGTCAGCATATACAGGCTGGGGGCTGTCGAAACGGGTGACTACCCTTAGCTTATTTTGTCCGGGGTCATAACGCATGAGTCCAAGGCGGCTGCTCCCGATCCAGTAGATGCCTTTGTGATCTCTGGCAGCGGATATGGGGTACTCTAATACCTGCTGGTATTTATAATGTGCCGCTCCCTGAAAATTCCTGAACGTTCCATCTCCCCGGTTATAAATGCTTAATCCCTTGTCTGTTCCGACCATTAGCGTCTGGCTGTCGAGGGGAGTTATGGCCACAACATTACCGCTTTGCAGCGAATGAGGATTATTGGCATTATGTCCGTGGAATTTTACGTTTCTCTGATTGGGTTGAAAGCGATACACACCATAATTGCGCGTACCTACCCATAGGTTATGCTGGCGATCTTCAAAAATGCAGTTCACCTGCTGGGCCTCGAAACCGAAGGGCGTTGTCGGCGAGGCTGCAGTAAGCAATGCCACGCTATCAGCTTTAGGGTAATAGGCGGCAAGACCGAAATAATGGGTAGCGATCCATATCCTGCCCTCATTGTCTTTTTGTATTTCAGGTACGGTATTGTATAAGATGTGACTATTATTATTCAGACGGCCACCCTTTGTGGGCCAGGAAAATACACCCCGATGTACATCAAACTTCAACATGCCGATGCTCAGGGTACCTACCAGCAATTCCCGGTCATTGAGGCGCAGCAGCTTGTTCGAATGCAGGCAGCATTCATTGAATTGCCCCAGTACAAACGGATATTCGGTTATTGCCTGTTTGTCCAGGTCTATTTTGTAAAAGCCCCGCTTCGCTGTACTGACGTATAAATTATGATCATCAAAAAGGAGCAGCCCCTTGACCAGGGCGAGACCCTGTTCCTTATTATAGGCTTTGCTCAGGTTAGTCCAGGTGTTTTTTTTCCTGTTCCAGAATAAAAGACAATTGCTGCTACCTACATACAGGTTTCCGTTTTTGTCCTCCTCAAAGCAATAGATATAGGCAAAATCATCCATTTCCGGGGGGAGTACCTGCTGGAATTTTTCGTTGACAAAATCATAGCGTACTAAGCCCCGGCTGGTGCCTACCCATAGCATGCCCTTGCTGTCGCAAAAAAGGGATACGATATAGTTAGCCGGTAGCTTATTAGCAGCACAGGCATAATAGGTGGTTACCTGGTAACCATCAAACCGGTTAAGGCCATTTGGTGTACCGATCCATATAAAGCCGTATTTATCCTGGGTGACTGAAGTTACGGTAGCATCTGTCAACCCCTGGGCTAACGACAGTTTAAAAAAAAGGTCGCTGCTCTGGGAAGAAGCAGATAATGGCGGCAAGAGCCATAATGCCAACAGGAATAGCTTTAGGTAAGGATAGCTCATATAGGGTACAAAGTAATGTAAAATAGCCTTTATAACATAGGCATTTCGTTAACCCAAATAGCTGTTTGGTTAAGTGAAACGAAGGCAACAGCAGGGACCCACCCCATGTACCTGACTCATCTGTTCAGCATTGCATTTTGTTGGAACAGCAGGACTTCCAATGCTTCCTTTTTCTTGGCAGAAAGAGGGAAGCGGTAGCCGTTTTTCATTTTAACGGACAGTGACGCTCCGGGTATAAGCCCCGCTGCGGCATGAATATTGATCAGGCAATCTTTATGTGCCCTGAAAAACGGATAAGCGGATAGCAGTAATTCATATGCCTTTAAAGGCTGGTTGCTGTTTATTTTTATACCTGATTGTAATACCAGGTAGGTCCCTGAGCTGCTTTCTTCTATGCCTATAATGTCGGTGATCAGTAACAATTTTTCCTCTGTTCCTTCAGTATGATAGAGATAAGGAGATGGAATATTGTAGTGTAAGGTATGCCGTAAATTATCTAGTATTTGCTGATAAAATGCGGAGTTTTTTCTTGTAGAGAAGGCTTGCAGTGCTTCGTTGAGACTTAAGTAGTCGATAGGCTTGGGAAGAAACTGCAGGCCACAGATACGGAGATAGTTGAGTACTTCTTCGTCCAATGCGGTAGTAAAAATCAGGTAGCAGTCCCGCGGAAGTACCGCCCGGAGCACATCAAAACCTGTCCCGCCTTCCAACTCGATATCCATAAATATGAGGTCAGGATTCTTCTCCTCGATGGCCATTATCGCCCGGGATACACTATGCTCACAGGATAAGACCTGAACATCCGGATGATGTGTTTTGAGCATATTACCCAGAAACAGGCTGCTTAATGGTTCATCTTCTATGATCAGGGTAGTTAATTTCATGTGCAATTAAAGAGTTGGATTATCAGGTCGGGACAGCAATTTATTTAGCTCACTTACCGCTTGTATGCAGGTTGCTTTGATACCGGGCAACAAATGGCTCAACTGATCCTCCGGCTGAACGTTTTCCAATTGTTTAAGGGCTGCTCCAATATGTTTATCCAGCCCAAAGAATACTACAGACGACTTCATGGTGTGGGCCACCTTCCGGACCGCCGGTAGATTGTGCTGTGCCAGGGCAGCTTCCAGTTCAGCTATCCCCTTAGGGTTTTCTTCTATAAATAAGCGCATCATTTCCGTAATGAATCCGGTATTGTTGCCGGATTGTGCCCTCAAGAAGGTTAAATCAACGAGAGGCGGGCCGGATGGAGCTGATATGGGAGTAGGAGCGGATAACCATAAAGCAATTTTTTCTAATAGCACCTGCTCCTTATAGGGTTTAGCCAGATAATCGTTCATACCTTCTTTAATGCATCGGGTTCGTTCCTGGTCTAAGGCATAAGCGGTAAGGGCAATGATTGGGATCGTGATGTGTAGGTCGTTCCTGATAATGCGGGTTGCAGCGCAACCGTCCAGTACCGGCATTTGGATATCCATTAGAATCAGGTCAAACTGTTGTTGCTTTAAGATATCCAAAGCTTCCTGGCCGTTGTTGGCCACGGTTATTTTGAAATGGTGCCTTTCCAGGATCAAGGTGGCCAGTTTCTGGTTTATCTTGCTGTCTTCTACCAAAAGCAGGTGATGTGATGTGCCCGGAAGTATTACCTGATGAGGTGCGGCTTCGGTAGGGTTCTGAGCGGTTGATAATGGGAATGGTAAACTGAAATAAAATGTGGACCCTGTAGCCTCCCGGCTTTCTACAGAAAGCGTGCCGCCTAATAAGGTAACTAACTGTTTGGCAATGGACAGCCCCAGCCCTGTGCCGCCAAAAGCACGGTCTATGCCGTTATTACCCTGGTTAAAGCGTTCAAATATACTGTTCAGCTTTGCTTCCGGGATACCGATGCCGGTATCCTGAACAGTGAATTGTACCAGTACCGAAGTCTTGTCATGGCTGCGCACTGCGGTGCTTATCGTAATCGTTCCCTTTTCTGTAAACTTCAGGGCATTGCCAACCAGGTTGACTAATATTTGTTGCAATCTTTTGGGGTCCCCGATTACCGGTTCCCGGAGCTCCTCTCCGGATGCAAACAATAGTTCCAGGTTTTTTGCTTTTGCTTGTGAAAGGAACATTTGCTGCAAGTTATATAACAGATGGGGTATGCTAAATTGCTCCCGGATGGGAGTTAACTTTCCTGCATCCATTTTAGACAGATCCAGTATATCATTAATAATACCCAGCAGGCTGGACCCGGAGCTGTTTATCGCTTCCATATACCCTTTTTGCTCCTCCAGGAGCGGGGTTTGCTGCATGAGTTCTGAAAATCCTAAAATGGCATTTAGCGGGGTGCGCAATTCATGGCTCATATTCGCTACGAAATCAGATTTGGCCTTGGCGGCATCCTCTGCCAGCTGTTTGCTTCTTTGTAGCTCTTCTTCCACGCGTTTCCGTTCGAAGAAGGTGGGAATAGTATATTGTAGCTCTTTAACAGACGTCTTCCCTTTCTCCCGATTAAAATGTTCCAAATGTTCCTGTATCCGCTCCGGTGGCGACATGATAAAGGTACAATGTGCATCACCTCTGGCCGTACAACTCACTTCTACAGCAGTCAGTTCAATGCCGAAACTCTCCTCACACCAGCCGGAAGAATAGCCGCTGTTCATAATGCACACCGGGCTTGCTGTGTGTTTACCTGAGCGTTTCCAGGAATCGGCTTCAAAGGAGTAAGGATGCCGGTACACTAAAAGAAAATCCTGATCCGGGGTCGGGTGACTTTCAGGAAGGATATCTACAAAGGCCCAACCGGTGTAAGCAAAATGAACCGGCCCAGCCGAAAGCTTGGCAATGGGGTCTTTCAGATGCATACGCTGATGGAAGTTTTTGGCATCATTCATGCCGATCACATGTGCCAGGTCAAACAACAGGTTTTTGCCGATAGCCATGGCCTCAGGCAATCCGCGATCCGAATATAGCTTTTGTATGGTGGCTAAAAAATCAGTGGACAAGGCAGAGGCCCTTACCAACAGGTAACGTTGGCCATGTATCTCTATCTTGGCCAGGGTCGGATCCATTTCCAGGTCCTTGAAATAGGCACCTACTGTTTGTTCTGCAGCTTCAAACAGCGGCTTCAGGTCTTCCGGCACCGACACGGAATGCCCTTTTCGCGATCGGGAAAGCGGCTGTTTGAGCCGTGCATTCTCCTGCTCTAATGCATGGATACGTTTTTTCAGCGCTGCAATTTCCGACGAGTGCGGCATGGATAATTATATTAGTTAGCAGTATTCAGTATATAAACAAACACTATTTTATTAACCCAACCAACGAATCCATTAAGTGAGTATTGTTGCAGCTCATGATTCCTTACATCTTTGCGGTATCAAAAATAAACAGATATCGTCACATTTAAAAAAAAGAATCATGAAAGTAGTAAAATTGAATCTGATCGTAGTGGCAGCCGTTATGGCGATTACTGTATTGCCTTCCTGCAGAAAAGAAGCCGTAAAGCCTCCCGTAGTACAGGAAGACCCCAAAGAAGAGGAAGTGTCTATGTTAGGTTATTGGGAAGGTACTTATAGTTTTGGTGATGGTGGTCTTAACTTATACTTCGCCATTGAAATTATAAGTGATACCGAATTAACTATCGTGAATTCGGATAAGGAGGTACTGGGAACAGGCACCTGGACAGTGACGGAAAATGTTTTTACAGCACATTATGCTTATGAGCAGTCACCTGAAGAGGTATATTCCCTGGCAGCTAAATTTGATCAGGAAGCGCGAACCCTTTCAGGAAGCTGGGGGGAAGGTTTAAGTACAGACAATGGTAATTTTTATCTGGAACAGCAATAGCCGGACAGGTTGCCGGAAGCATCAGGTCAACCGTAGTCTTGCCCCAGCCTGTTGGATTACTTGAAGAGCGAAGCATAATGTGGCAAGTTGCGGTTGATTTTATTCAGTTCCTAATCTTTTTAAATCTTATTCCATGAAAAACGTAGTCATTATAGGCGCCGGTATCAGTGGTTTAACTACCGCAAAGGCATTTTTAGAACAAGGTTTTACGGTTACTGTCTTAGAGCAGTCATCCGGTATCGGTGGGGTGTGGCGTAAAGACCGTGCCTACCTGGGCCTGGCCACACAAACCACGAAGAATGAGTATGCGTTTTCTGACTTTCCCATGCCAGATGATTATCCGGAATGGCCTTCCGGTGCACAGGTAAATGACTATCTGGAAAATTATGCCCGTCATTTCAATATTTTACCTCTGATCCATTTTCATGTGGAAGTAGTTAATATGAACTATGAACATAAAAAATGGATACTGGAAGTAAGCAATAAGCAGCAGAAAACAACAGAAGTACTGATCTTCGATTTTGTAGTTGTCTGTACAGGGGTATTTCAGGAAAAATATATCCCGGAATTTCCAGGGATGAAAAGCTACCTGGAGGCCGGAGGGCAAATCCTCCATTCTTCCGACATTCAGAGCGAGTGCACCTTGAAAAACCGGCATGTAGCCGTAGTGGGTTTTGCCAAATCAGCTACAGACATAGCTACCCGGAGTTCGGAACTCAGCTTTTCTACCACCTTGCTTTACCGGAAAGCCCAATGGAAGGTGCCCCGATTTTTTGCCAATAAGATCAACTTAAAGTACCTGTTATTTTCCCGGTTTTCGGAAGCTTTCTTTAAGCCCTATAGAAAAACAAGGTTTCAAAAGTTTTTACATAGCCTGGGTAAACCTTTGGTCTGGCTACAGTGGCGGGGCATAGAATTATTGCTTAAGCAACAGTTTAAGCTGAAGCAGTGTGGTATGTTACCCACGCATAAAATAGAAACGCAGATAAGTTGCAGCCTTGGCGTAGCGCCTGTAGGATTTTATGAAAAAGTACGCACCGGGAGCATTAAAGCCCTGCAAGCGGAGATTGCTTTTTTCGATGGCCGTACGGTCGTATTAAAATGTGGTAAACGAATAATGCCCGACCTGATGGTATTTGGAACAGGATTTCGACAAACTCTTCCCTTCCTTAGTCCGCAATACCAACAACTGATCCGGGATGAAAATGGCAGCTATAGCTTATACAGAAATATTATCAATCCCAAAGTGCCGGCACTGGCCTTTGTAGGGTTTAACTCCAGCCTTTTTTCTACACTCACTTCAGAGGTGGCGGCGAACTGGGTGGTGCATTATGTACAAGGATCGATCCAGCTGCCAGCTCAGCAGAAGATAGAGGAAGAACTAAAGCTTATTGAGAATTGGCGGCAACAGGTACGACCTATAGCACAGGAATTCAGCGGGCTTTGCGTGGCTCCTTTCAATTTTCAGCACCTGGATCAATTGATGAAGGATATGGGATTAAAGACATGTGCCAGCAATAACCCGCTATATGAATTCTTTAAGCCCATCAACCCTAAGGATTATGAGAAGCTGTTGCACAAGGCCAAAATACGACAATATGCAACGCAGGTGTTATCAGCGCCATAGGTAGCTTTGATTGTTGATGGTAGCATAAACTGATTGTATTAGCTGTGACTATGTTGATAAAGGTTTTTTATTCCGTTAAGCCAAACCTGTGTTTTGTATAACAAAATGCAGGTTTGGTTAGTTTTTAATGAGTGGTCTTACCTTCTAAGGGAAATTTGCAGTAATATTGGTACGATGAACCGGTTGATTACCTATCTTTTATGGTCACTGCTCCTGATGCAGTACCAGCCAGTCGCGGCCGGTACCGGCACAATGGATAGCTGGGAAGAGGTGATTAAGCATGGAAAGGGCTCGATAACCATTCTCTGGTGTGAAATAGAGCCCTTTATCTACCACAGGGAAGGGCAATTGATCGGGGTGGAATATGAACTGATGGAGGCCTTCCCTCAATTCTTAAAAGCCAAATACAATGTTGATGTAACTATTATCTGGAAGGAAGTAAAGGAATTTGAACGGATATATCCCGAGATTAAAGCCAGCCATCAACCCGGTTTGTTTGCCACTAGTTACTATTCTATAACTACAGAGCGGCAAAGGGAGCTGCGTTTTTCTCCGCCATATATGCCGGATATCAATGTATTGGTGAGCAGCAACGATCTGCCTGTATTTAAAGAGAACCTGGATTTTTTCAGGCAATTGAAGCACCTGAAAGGCTATACCATGGGCAAAACTACCATGGAAGCTGATATGGAACAGCTCCGGGAAGTTGTTGCGGGATTCCGGATTATAAGGCTGCAGGATGACTATGAAGTAATGAAGCAAATAGCACGGAGTAAGCAGGCTATCGGATATGTTCCGTTAAGTATTTACATCGTGGGCCTGCAAAAAGGCATTGAGATCAAACGACAGCAAATACTACCCAGTAAGCGGACCGGGTTTGCCGTTATCTATCCCTTGGCCAGCGACTGGGTGGAGCCTATAAATGCCTATTTTGAGAGTGAGTCATGCCAACGAAGGGTACGGATGCTTATAGAGAAGCATTTGGGGCCTGAAGTTGCCAATATTGTGCAAGATGTAAGCCGGCCGGATAGTACCCGGCATATCCGATCAGACCTGGAGCTGCTGACCAAAGAGCGGGAAATAGTAACCGGGCGCTTAATTGATACTGCTTTAGAGGTGCAACGAGTAAAAATTTATAGAAATATAAGTATAGCAGGCGCTCTTGTTTTGCTGATGATTATCCTCATCCTGTTAAACCGTTTTGCCACTAAGAAAAAATACCTGCGACTGCTGCAACAGACCAATGAGCAGATCCTGTTAAAAAATAAAGAGATCGAATGGATCAATATGAAGCTGCAACGTAAGCTGATTTTGGCACAGCTTAATCCTCATCTTATTTTTAATACCCTAACTGCAGTACAACACTTTGTTTTACTGGCAGATAAAGAGGCTGCTAATAAATACCTGTCTCAACTGTCGCGGTTTGTAAGAGAGATATTATCGAATTCGGAAAAGACAGTGGTATCTGTGGAAAAGGAAGCGGGAATGATCAGGCAATACCTTAACCTGGAACAGGCACGTTTTGATCATAAATTTGATTTTAGTATTGAGATAGCGGCGGGTAGCCCGGATTGGGAATTGCCCTCCATGTTGGTATTCCCTTTTGTAGAAGAGGCGCTATATACGCGCGTATTGCGACAGCGGAGTAAGGAAGGCAGGGTACAACTAAGGGTGGAATTTCTATTCCAGGAAGCAAGTATTTGTGTACGGATCGCGGACAATGCACGCATAGCTGACCCCAAGGATACAGAGGAAGACCCGGCCATTCGATCAGCCCGGCTGGCAAGGGAGCAGGTCTCTTTGTTTAACCACCACAGCGACCTAAAGATTACGATTGAAGAAAGACCGGTACTTCCAGAAGGGCGGGAACTTCAATTGACCATACCTGCGGCTATTGTTATTTAAAATTTTGCACCTATGACTAAAGCAATTATTGTAGAAGACGAATTACCCAGTCGTCAATTTTTAAAAAGTATGGTGGCTACCTTTTGTCCTGATCTGGAGGTAGTGGCGGAGGCTGGCAATGTGGAAGAGGGTGTTTTGGCCATACAAACGCATCAGCCAGAGCTGGTATTTCTCGATATTGAAATGCAGACAGGTACGGGCTTCGACTTGCTGGCACAATTTCCGGAGCCGGAATTTGATGTCATCTTCACTACAGCTTATGATCACTATGCCATTAAGGCCATACGATTCAGTGCCATTGCTTATTTATTGAAACCTATTGAAGAAGAAGAATTGCAGCAGGCTGTAAAGAAATCGTTGGAGAGGGGGAGGAATGCCCTGAACCAAAAATCCCTGCAATTGCTATTGCAAAACCTCAAAATGCCTAAGTCCGGCAATCCTTCTATTACCTTGTCCACCTCAGACGGGATAGAATTTGTGCCATTGTCTGAGATTATTAAGATAGAAGCTTCCGGGCCTTATAGTATTTTCTACCTTAAAGAAAAGAAGAAAATAATGGTCAGTAAAAATTTAAAAGAGTATGAACAATTACTGCTGGAACATGGTTTTTTTCGCTTGCAAAACAGCTTTATCATCAATATACATGAAGTAAAGCGTATGATAAGAACGGATGGCGGCTACGTGATCATGAGCGATGCCTCACAGATAACGATTTCACCCAAAAAGAAAGCAGAGTTCTTAGCCTTCCTGGGGCAGCGTTTAGTCTGAATGCTTCGTCATACCTACAGCTTGCTTTTATGCCCGCTCTATTTTCACTAAGGAATAGGGTGGGCGTTTTTTTTGACTACGTCATCGTCCGCCAGCATCCTGAATGCCGTATAGGGAGTAAAACCGGAAATCGGGAAAGGATTCCGTTAATTCAAAGCAGCTATTCGTAAAGCCATACTCTCTTGGGGTTAAGCAGGTATTGTAAGTTGTGCGCTCTTGAAAGACATTTGTTCTGACAATTATCAAATCAACCTTTTCATCACTGAGCATCCCTTCCCCTAATGAAAAAATATGTAACTCTTATCATGCTATGTTCCTGTTTGGAAAGTACTGCCCAGCAGGCCGTTATGCAAGTCAATGAGTATGCTCAGGTGACTTTGTCCGGTACTGTACAGATGACCTGGAGCGAAGGTAGCCTTCAGAATGAAGGCATATTCCATGCCGGTACCGGAAGCACTGTGAATTTTTTGGGCACAACTGGTGAGGTCTCCGGGACACATCCACTTTCCCAAACTACTTTTTATGACTTAAAAATGGACGTAGACAACGAGGTAGTTATCAGCCGGGATATTATTGTCGGCCATCAGGTGCTGTTTTCTTCCGGCTTGTTGCTTTTAGATCATGCTACGGTAACTTTAGAGGGGAACCTGATTCAGGAAGATGAGCTGAGCCGGATATGGAGCCTGGATAATGATAGCTATGTAGCCACCCATAATCTCTATAATGTACCATTAGCCCAAAATAGCGGCAACCTGGGCCTGGCCATAACAGCTGCAGACGGTATCGGCCAGGTGGAGTTAAGGCGTCACCATCTGCCCATCGCGGCTAATGGGCAGACCGGTATTCAAAGATATTTTCACTGTATCCCTGTGAATCCCGGTGGGTATCCGGGCACCGTACGCTTCTATTATTTCGATGCGGAATTAAACGCCCAGGCAGAGCAAACGCTCACGCTCTGGCATTCACCGGATGGCCTGAATTGGACAAATATGGGACAGGTGACAGCTTCCACGCTGGAAAACTATGTAGAGCAGGAGGTGGTTGATGTTAGCGGTTACTGGACCCTGGCAGATATCAACCATCCCTTACCCATAGATCTGATTACTTTTTCTGCTACCTGTGTTGGTGACCGCGTGCGGGTGAACTGGACAACCGCCGAACTAAACAGTTCGATGAATTTCTCGCTCGAACGGTCGGAAGAGGGTAGTCACTGGAGCGTCATAGCTACATTAAGTGCTGAGGCAGAAGACGAACCCACATTTGTGTTGGAAGATAAGGCGCCTCTTAGGGAGGGTCTGTACCGTATTCAAATAAGTAATGAACATGGTCAGGTGAGGTATAGTCCTGTCTTTCCGGGCGGATGCAATGATCGGCCCTTCTTTGCTTCCATCTGGCCTGTACCTGCTACCGACCGCATACACCTGCAGGTGCAAGCGGCAAATGGCGGAAACTTAGCCTGGCGTATAATGACCATTGATGGTCGCCTGGTACAGGAAGGCACACAAGCCTATACGCAGGGTAACAGTGTGCGTCACTTCGATGTTTCGGGAATTGCTGCAGGCAGTTACGTGTTACAGCTACACTTGTCAACAGGTGGTGTACCACAACTGTTCAAATTTATTAAAAACTAAACCGGCTATAAACATAAATTTTAAAAAATCAACACAATGAAAACATGCTTTATAATTGCAGCGACTTTGTTAAGCGGGTGGGCGAGCGCCCAAAACGTAAGCATTAACACCAATGGTACAGTCGCTGATGCCAGTGCTATGCTGGATGTTTCGGCAACCGATAAGGGCCTGCTGATACCCAGAATGACCACTGTACAGCGTAATGCGATTGCAGCCCCTGCTACAGGCTTGATGATATTTAATACCAGTGATAATACCTTTAATTATTTTAATGGCACAGATTGGGTAGGGCCTACTTCCGCTTGGTCACTGAATGGCAACTCTGGAACGGATGCCACACACTATTTAGGTACAAATGATAATGAGCCACTTATTTTCAAAGTGAATAGTGAACAATCAGGATATATGGCTGCCAACACCACATCCAACACAAGTTTTGGCTACAAGAGCCTTTCCTTGAATACCAATAACAGTAATACGGCATTTGGTTATACTGCATTAGCCAATGATGTAGCGGGTGGCTATAATGTGGCAATGGGCTATTTCGCGTCAAATTCTCAAAATGGTGCCAACTATAATACTTCGGTCGGCACCTTCTCCCTGCGTAACAATGTTAGCGGTAATTACAATACAGCGATCGGTTCCAGTGCACTATACAGTAATACGGCATCTGAAAATACGGCGATAGGTTACCGGTCGCTTTATAATAACACGACCGGTACTATTAATGTAGCCGTCGGATCGAATACCTTATTCCACAATACCGAAGGATCCGATAATATAGCATTGGGATCCTCTGTGCTTTTTGATAATACTACAGGTTCTAATAATATCGGATTTGGTGGAAATGTATTAGCTAATAATACGATAGGCGAAAACAATGTGGGCATCGGTCATCATGCGCTTATTAACAACACGGTCGGCGAGGGAAACACGGCTATAGGCGTCTTCAGTATGAACCTTAATACAATAGGAAATGACAATATTGCATTGGGGTACATGACTTTGTATAATAATATTAGTGGAAATAATAATATTGCTATAGGCAAAACGGCTATGAGCGCAGGTGCAGGCGGCAGTGATAATATTGCTATAGGGTATTCCGCACTTGAAGCTAATGAGACGGGTGTCAATAATGTCGCTGTCGGGCCGTGGGCATTGACCGATAATTATAACGGAACAAACAATGTGGGCTTAGGTTACCGCTCTCTATATCACAATACATGGGGTGGTAATAATACATCCAGCGGTGCTAATTCTTTATATAATAATTCGCTGGGTGGTGCTAATACGGCAACCGGTTTCAATACTTTATACAATAATACGACCGCAATGGGAAATACCGCTACTGGTTATGAGGCACTGTATAATGTTACAACAGGTAGTTACAATACAGCAGTGGGTTATAATGCCGATGTAAGCTCCGGAACGCAAACTAATGCTATCGCCATAGGAAAAGATGCTTTAGCCACCGCCTCTAACCAGGCAAGAATAGGGAATGTAAGCATGACCAGCATTGGTGGTGCGGTAGGCTGGACCAGTTTTTCTGATGGTCGTTTCAAAGAAAATGTGCAGGAGAATGTACCTGGCTTGTCCTTTATCCAAAAGCTAAGGCCTGTAACGTATCAGTTTAATTCAAAGGATTTGAATGCCTTTTTGAGGAAAAATATGCGCCCGGACAGCCTTGATGTCGAGGTAGCGAACACCTCCGTTACGCGTACCGGCTTTATCGCACAAGAAGTGGAGGCTGCTGCGCAAGCTGTCGGCTTCGACTTCGATGGTATAGATAAACCTTCAGGCGAAGCAGATATTTATGGCTTGCGCTATGCGGAGTTTGTTGTACCCTTGGTAAAGGGAATGCAGGAGCAGCAGGAGCTGATTATCCAGATGCAGCAGCAATTGCTTACGCAGCAGCAACAACTACAACAACAGGCAGAAAAGATTACCCAACTGGAAACTTTGGTGAAGCTGAAATAAGGGTAGCAAATAGACTTTACCTGGTGGAAATGGATACTATAAAAAAAGACCAGGCTGTCCCTATGAGGATAGCCTGGTCTTTTATGAATATCAGATAAAGCTGATTACCGCTTATACATCTGTAGTGGTTTCGTCGGCCGGGGCGCTACTGGGCGACAAATTGTTATTGTCATTCTTACGCAAGGCTTCGCTTACCGGCAGACTGTCTGCTGCAGGCAATACATCCTGGGTTTGGTTATCATCATAAGGGCGCTTACCGATCAGGCGTTCCAGGTCATCTTTAAATAAGACTTCCTTTTTAAGCAGTTCCTCAGCCAGCGCCTTTAATTCAGTCATATGTTGTGTAAGCAACTCTTTGGCCCGGTTATACTGGCTCTCAATGATCTTCCTTACCTCTTGGTCGATCATCAGTGCTGTTGCATCCGAGTAAGGCTTAGTCATCGTGTATTCACCCTGAGAATCATGAAAGGAAACATGGCCCACGTTACTGTTCATGCCATAGATGGAGATCATGCCGTAGGCCATCTTCGTAATCCGCTCCAGGTCATTCTGTGCCCCTGTAGATACACGT
>JBEBUO010000018.1:0-19038 GCA_040393285.1 Taibaiella helva
TCTGTACGTTTTTACCTGCATTCAGGTTCACTGTGGTCGATTGTTGGATTTGTTGACCCACAATGTTCATCACATCAAACGTAACGGTACCAGCATTGATCATGTTCAGGTTAACATGCAACTGATCGGCAACGGGATTAGGATAAAGACTCAGCTCGTTTACTGCAATTATTTCAGAGATGTCTGTAGTGGATCCTGTTTTTGCAATTTGAGATATACCATCACCATATCCTGCTCCGAAATTGTAAATAAGGTTGCCTACGCCATCATTTAACTTTACGTAGCCAGTGTCAGCAGCGGCACTCACTCCATAAAGACCGTCACCATATCCATCGAGAATTTCAACAGTGTAACATTCGTTTGCATCCAGCTGCAATTGATGATGAAATACCTTACCCGCGTCCGGACCACCAGCTCCGGCTTGGCCAGTACCTGCTTGATAGGTATGTTGTTCTACTACAGAGCCAGATGAATTTTTAACTTTCCAGCTTATTTCGCCAGGATATTGATCCGTTTTTACCTCCAGATCCCATGTCCTATATTCAGAAGTTAAAGCCGTTGAAGCCTTGGTTTTAACGTTATCTCCAGCTGCTACGTCATTAGTAATAATCGTTTCGTAGTCTACCTCGGTTGTGGCCTGATTAAATGTATAGCTACCAATCTCTACATCTGCAACGTCGTATGTAGCGAGATTACCAGTCCATTCGGTACTCGCAATCACCTCACCATTAACCTTAGCCTGAATAGTAGCTGATGTGATAGGTACAGACCCTAAGTTTTGAATTTGAGCGGTTAATGCAGTCGGACCGCCGGCACAAACACTTGACGGTGTTCCTACGCCATAAGTTCCGCCATTTAAACCTTCTACAGCTACAGGGCACACATCGATGTACTGGGTCCAGAAGGAAGTTTGGCCCATTGCCGAGCCAAAACCAGCTACAGAATACATAACCTGGCGGTTAGGGCATATCACCACATATGTCGGAAAACCCGACAATTGATAAGGCCCGTTTAACGAGGCATCATCAAAAATCGGATATTCTGCTCCGGATACCCAGTCTCCTTGAGTATTTGTTCCTGTACCATGCAAATCGGCACTGGTGGTAGAGGCATCACCTTCTACAAACAGGATCATCACTTTTCCTGGATCTACTGTGCCATCTGGACCGTATTGTGCATACAGATTATCCATAAAATGACTTTGGTGCCCTGCCCAGCAAGGTCCACACCAAGTAGCAGAAATATCCAGAATAACAGTATACCCTTGATCAAGATAAGTATACAAATTGTGTGATGTTCCATTAATGTCCGTTAATGTAAAATCAGGGGCAACGCTACCAATTGCAGGCTGGGCATTCGCTGATGTGCAAACAGCACCGGCCAGCGCTAATGAAAGTAATGCTTTTTTCATTTTTGATTGTTTGAGAGTTAAGAGTGTTGATTATTTCTTTAGGTGTTAAAGTTAAGGATTATTAAATAATTATTTTTGCTTTTTCCAAATTCACCTACACAAAATAGTAGGTTTTGGTGGTGAAATTAGCAATAATTAACTTTTATTGACGCAGCAATCTTAGTTTTGTGTTCAATTCTATATTAATCCATATTTAATGGCCACTTACGCGCAGTCTATTGACTTGCTGATGAACCGCCTTCCCATGTTTGCCCGTGTGGGATCCGAAGCGATAAAGAAAGGGTTGCATAATATTATAGCGCTCTCAGAAGCCTTAGGGCAGCCACACCAGAAGTTTAAAAGCGTACATATTGCCGGTACAAACGGCAAAGGAAGCACCAGCCACTTGCTGGCCGCTGCGCTACAAGGCGCGGGTTACAAAACAGGTCTGTACACCTCGCCTCACCTCGTAGATTTACGGGAGCGCATCCGGATTAATGGTGAGCCGGTATCCGAAGACTTTGTTGTGCGGTTTGTCGATAGCGCTTTACCGTTTATTGATCGTATTAAACCCTCCTACTTTGAGCTGAATGTAGTCATGGCGTTTCAGGCGTTTGCGGAGGAGGGCGTGGATATCGCAGTTGTGGAAACAGGTCTGGGCGGTCGTCTGGACAGCACTAATATTCTTCTTCCCGAGCTGTCTGTGATCACCAATATTGGTTTAGATCATACTCAGATACTGGGCGATACACTCGCTGAGATAGCCCTCGAAAAGGCAGGCATCATTAAAGCGGGTGTGCCTGTGGTGATTGGGGAAACCCATCACGAGACGGAGCAGGTATTTTTCCTTGAAGCACATAAGAAGAAAAGTACTATTCTGTTTGCTGATACCATATGGGAGTTGGTACGGACCGGTCAGGACAAGAGCCAACAACATTTTAAAGCAATTAACAAGGCCACGCAGCAAATGTATAACCTGGACACAGATCTGCTGGGTAATTACCAGGCGCATAACTTCATCACTGCACTGGCAGCCTGCGATGCGCTTGGCAGACAGGGATGGCGCCTGGAACCAGGGCAAGTGATGCGCAGTTGGACTCAGGTAAAAAAAGCTACCGGACTGCGTGGTCGGTGGGACTGGGTACAAGATAAGCCATCTATCATACTCGATGTGGCACATAACCCCCCGGGTATGTCCTATTTGCTCGACAACCTGCAACAGGTTGAGGCGCTGCAAGAGGGGGCTCAGCTACACATTATATGCGGGTTTGTTAAAGATAAAGATGTGGACAAAGTGTTGCAGTTACTTCCTGAAAATGCCCACTATTACTTTACGCAGGCGGCGGTGCCGAGGGCATTGCCTGTGGAAGACCTGCTCCGTTCAGCTGGGATTGCTGGATTAGCCGGTGCGGGTTTTGTCACGGTAGCGGAAGCCCTGCAGGCCGCACAGAATAAGGCAGGTGAAAAGGATATACTACTGGTTACCGGCAGTTTTTTTATTGTGGGCGAGGCCATCACGGTCCTGGATCGGAAAATTAGTATACCTATGTAAATGTTATGTGTTCTAATACATCATTATTTTTTTCAGCTGCCCGTGCTTCCATTTCGAAACGATTGAGGTAGTACCCTTTGCGGCTTTCCCAAAGGTATAAAAGGAGAAATGCCAACAAACCGTATTTCCGGTATTGATATACATGAGCCAGTTCGTGGCGTATCCAGGCGCCATTACTTAACAGCTGCTGCCTGTTGGCATGGTGCAGGTAAATGGTGCGACCAAGTGTAAGCGCCATACTTGGTGCGCCCAATTTCCAGGCTGCTATCCTGGCCAGCAGACTATGTTCTACAATTCTTACCTTCATGCGTCAATTGGACTTGTACAATAACGCCTACACGACTCGTGGCAGTTACTTATTATTGCGATAAATTTCGTTTTTATGCAAATTAAAGATATCATCCGGGAATTAGAAACATTTGCACCCTTAATATACCAGGAAGCTTATGACAACTGTGGCTTGCAGGTGGGCGATGCTGAGGCCTTATGTCATCAGGCTTTACTCTGTCTTGACGTTACTGAGGCGGTGATTGAAGAAGCGATAACACGGCAATGCCAGCTGATTATCGCACATCATCCGCTCCTCTTTTCAGGCGTAAAGCGCCTGACGGGTCGTCATTATACCGAACGTATCCTGATGAAGGCCATTAAGCATGATGTTGCTGTCTATGCGATGCACACTAATTTGGATAATGTTTATCTTGGTGTTAACCATAAGATAGCAGCACGTATTGGCTTGCAAAACACCCGGATTTTGGCGCCCAATGCTGGTAAACTGCTTAAATTGATTACCTATGTGCCGGAAAGCGAAGCGGAGGTACTTATGGAGGCACTCTTTGCGGCCGGTATGGGCCGGTTGGGCGCCTATACTGAATGTAGTTTTCGAAGTCCCGGTCAGGGAACGTTCAGGCCAGGACAAGATACCCATCCTGCTATAGGGCAGCCGGGTGGTCCTAGAGAAACCGTCCATGAAAACCGACTGGAAGTGTTGGTGCCACAACACCTGAAAGACAAGGCGCTGGCGACGCTCCAAACCCATCATCCTTATGAGGAGGTTGCCTATGAGTTGATACCGCTCGAGAATGAACATCAGTACTTGGGCGCCGGTATGACAGGGGAGTTGTCTGAGCCCTTGAACGCAAGGGATTTCTTGAGAAAACTAAAGACCGATATGAAGCTGACTTGTATCCGCCATACGGAATTGCCAGACAAGCTGATCCGAAAAGTAGCTGTGTGTGGCGGTTCGGGAAGCTTCCTTTTGTCTAGAGCCATAGCTCAGGGTGCTGATATCTTTATTACAGGGGATTTTAAATATCATCAATTCTTTGATGCCGATGGTCGTATTATCATTGCTGATATCGGGCACTATGAAAGCGAGCAATTCACCATAGAAATTTTTTCGGAAATATTAAAGAAAAAATTTCCTAATTTTGCACTTCTTTTTACTCAGGTAAATACCAATCCTGTAAATTATTATTTTTAATATATGGCTACCGTAGCAAAAGACTTTTCTATAGAAGAGAAACTTATCGCAGTCCTAAGTTTACAAAAGATTGATTCTAAAATAGATGAAATCAAAACCATCAAAGGAGAACTTCCTATGGAAGTAAAGGACCTGGAAGACGAGGTGGAAGGGCTGCAAACCCGTGTAAACAACATCACTGCTGAAGTCGACAGCATTAATGAATATATCGATGGCCGTAAAGAAGCCAAGAAAGAAGCCGAGGCTTTGATCAAAAAATACGAGAAGCAGCAAGATAACGTTAAGAATAGCAGGGAATTTGAAGCCATCACCAAAGAAATGGAGATGCAGGAACTGGAAATGAAGCAGTGTGATAAACTGATCAAAGACGTAGCTGTAAAATTGCAGGAAGTACAGCACCTTAAATTACAGACGGACCAGCGTCTTGAGGCGAAGCAGGAAATCCTGGAACAGAAGAAATCCGAATTGGAAAGAATCATTAAGGAAACGGAAAAGGAAGAAGAAGTATTGGTGAGAAAATCGGAAGTGGCAAAGGAAAGGGTGGAAGAGCGTTTGCTGGTGGCTTATGAACGTATCCGTACCAGTTACAGAAACGGACTGGCAGTAGTACCTGTATTGCGTAATTCCTGTGGTGGATGTTACAACGTGATTCCTCCCCAGCGGCAGTCTGAAATCGCCCAAAGGAAAAAGATCATTGTATGCGAACACTGCGGTCGTATTCTGGTAGATAATGATTTGAATGAAACAGTGGGCGCAGAATAAAAGAAATAGGAAATAATAGAACAAAAGGCGGCGTTTTAACAAGCGTCGCCTTATTTAATGAGGCAAGATCAATGCTCACATTTTACCCCGATCAGGCATTAGACTTATTGGAATTCAATAAGATACAGCAGTTGCTCCTGCAACATTGCCGTACCGTTTTGGCACGTAAACATGCCACCAATCTTCGGTTTCATACACGGATAGGCTACGTAGAACGTGTCTTAAAGCAAACGTTGGAATATAAGACAACACTCTCCGGACCGGCTGGGTTTCCCAATGACTTTACGCGCAACCTGGACCGGGAACTTCAGTTGCTGTCACTACAAGGAGCTGCGCTGAGTGGCGCTGATTTGTTAGCTTTTCGGAACATGACAGTAGCGGTGAAGGATATGCTGTCCTGGGTTAAAAATCACGGCACCTTATTCCCTGAATTGGCATTATTGACCGGGGATACTACCTATGAGCATGAAATTGTAAAAATTGTAGAGCAGGTAATCGACGAACATGGAGGGGTGCGGGATACCGCCAGCCGTGAGCTGATGCATATCCGAACAGCCTTAGACAAGCTGCGCCAGCAACTGCGTAAGGTATTTGACGGTATCCTGCGCAAGCTGAGTAAACAAGGATACCTCGCAGATATTGCAGAAAGCTTTTTGAACGGGCGCCGGACTGTAGCCGTCTTTGCCGAACAAAAACGCATCGTGAAGGGAATCTTCCATGGTGAGAGCGACTCGCAGAAGACCGTGTTTATAGAACCGGAGGAGACGATTGCTTTAAATAATGAGATCACTGCCCTGGAATTGTCTGAACGAAAGGAACTACATCGTATCCTGGTTCAGGCGACAACACAACTGGCCGTGCACCAATCCTTACTGGATGGCTATTATCAATTGTTCGGTCTGCTTGATTTTATCAGGGCAAAAGCCCTTTTGGCAAGAGATTTGAATGCTGTCTTACCACGTCTTACACCTCATCCCGTAGTAAGCCTCATAAAGGCGCATCATCCTTTATTGTTATTGCATAATAAAGCAATGAACAAGCCCACGTATCCTTTGGATGTAAGCCTGAACAGAAAAGAGCGAATCCTCATGATTAGCGGGCCAAACGCCGGGGGAAAAACGGTATCGATGAAAACCGTGGGCTTGTTGCAGCTTATGCTACAGGCTGGTCTGCTGGTACCTGTCGATGCGCAGTCGGAGATGGGTATCTTTAAACAGATGATGGTACATATTGGCGATACGCAGTCTATAGAAAATGAATTGAGTACCTATAGCGCGCATCTGAGAGATATGAAGTATTTCATGGAATTTGCTCATGGAAAGACTTTGTTTTTTATAGATGAATTGGGTAGTGGTTCCGATCCCGATCTGGGCGGTGCATTTGCAGAAGCTATTGTGGAGCATTTAGCTGCTAAGGGAGCTTTGGGTATCATTACCACACATTATCTGAACCTGAAAGTGATGGCGGGCAAAATAACCGGGATTGTGAATGGCGCCATGTCCTTTGATGAGAAGCATTTAGCGCCTTTATATCAGCTCGTTATGGGTAAACCTGGAAGCTCTTACACTTTTGCTATTGCGCAGCGGAGCCGGTTGCCCCAAGCTGTTATAGACCGTGCTCGGCAGCTTACAGACCGGGGTCACTTTAAGTTGGATAACATGTTGCACAAGACCGAACAACAGGCGGTAAGACTGGAAGACAGGGAAAAAAAGCTAACGAAGCTGATTGCAGAGCAGGAGTCATTAAAGGAACAGTATGAAGCGCTCATTGATAAGGAAAAATTAAGGCAACATCATGCCACACTCAAGCTACAGAATAAAATCAAGAAGGAAGAGCTGGACTATCTCCGTGATACGGAACGGAAATTTAAGCAGATCATCATAGACTGGAAAAAAGCTACAGATAAGCAGGAGGTGATACAAGCAGCGGAGCAGATCTTATTTCGCCGTCGGCAAATGCAACAAAATGAGGCTGCCGCAAAGAAAGCAGATAAGAAGTTTCATGTTACCGGAAAGCCATTGGGAATTGGCGACATGGTGCGACATATTCATAGCCACCAGGTGGGTAGGCTTATAGACGTTAAAGGGAAAAAAGGCGTAGTGAAAATAGGAAAAATGCCATTTACTGTTAACGTTGAAGAATGGGTGGGTGTGGCTGCCAAAAGCGGCGAACCGGAGAAAGCTAAGCCCCTCCCCAACGAAAAGCATAGCAAACATAAAAGTTAAAACCAAAGCTCGTAGCCTTATCTGCATTTCCGTATCCCGATACGAAATTGGGTGCCAATTCCTCAAATACGCCAGGATTCAACATGAACTTTGCCCTGAGGTTCCATCCTGCATAGATGCCCTTCCAGAATTCAACCTTGATACCTGCCGTCAGTTCCCCCCAATGCACCACAAAGTTTTGAGCAGGGATACTGCCATGAATGTCGGGGCCAAAGGGCGAGGATACCAGGTAATTTGCTTCACTACGTTGGCCTATGCCTATGCCGTAGCCGGCACCAATAAATGCAATGTCAAAATCATGGGAGCTGATTTTGTCCAGCAAGGACTTGTCCACACCCACGCGGACAAAGTAACTGTTGGTGCTGTACTTTAAATGATCATAATCAATGGCACCCCTTCCGAAGCCGGTACCTGCATTAAGAAAAACGTTGTTACGCAAGGCATAATCTGCCATAAACTCATAACTTGTTTTGTTGGGTTGTGCTATATTAAATGCCACACTTGCCAGGTCAAATCCTATCCTGACCAGGTGTACATAAGGAGGTTTAGCTGTTTTGATACGGTTTGTTTTTTTTGCCGTCTGTGGCATTGAGGCAGAAGTGTCTTCACGCTGTTGTGCCCAAACACCGCTGCTGGTGATGAGCATCACCAGAAGTAAAATTAGGGGTCTGATATAGGGATTACATCTGTTCAAAATCGATTAGAAAAAATATAGAAAAAGATTGCGGACGGAATTGTCGTTTGTCACCTCTTTTTTAGAAAGGACTACAGAGTCCATAAAATTGAACGTAGTACGCGCACTATCAATATGGAAATAATGCGTGTAGCCACAATTATTAGAAATAAAATGCTCTTCAGTATGGTAGAAGAAGGTTATTGTATCTGCGAGGCTAAGATCAGCCGTGTCTAGCAGTATCTGATACCGTTGGCTATCTGTAAAAGGATTTAAGGGTACACCCAGTATAGAAGTCCGGACGCCTAATACACCCAGTTGCACATCCACATCTAAAGCAACCATAGCGATGGCATTAAAAAAGCTATCGCGATAGCTGACCAGCGTGGTGTCTACCCAGGTAGAATCTGGGCTGCCGGGATTCGTGATTACATAATAACCCGTATCTACTACATTTTTGATTACAAAGCTACTGTTCGCTTTTACCTCAACAGGTTCATAGCATTCCGGCTCCGAGCTCTGGCAGGAGTAGCATACCGTAAGAAACAGCAAGCAAAGCAACCGGTAACTCCTTCTTTGGAAAAGGACATTCATGATAGGTTATTTGAGTTTTGCAATGTTTTGGTCGATGAGCTTAATCACAGCATCTAAATGCTCCTTTAATGCGGCCTGATCAGGAGTGCCGGCTGCGGCATCGGCTACCGACTTTAATTGCAGACGCTGTTCCAACTGACTTATCTGTTCTGCTTGTTGTTTCAGGGTTTGCTCCTGACGATGCAGTTTTTGTTGCAGTGTATTCCTTTCGGCAGCTAAAGCCAAATAGGATTTGATCAACTGATGTAGTTTTTGCTGCAATATTTCCAGTTCCTGCATAGCCCTGTTGTTTATTCCCTGATGATGGCCCCAAGTTCCTTTTGATATTGGGTAATCAATTGTTTCATCATACTATCCACCTCTTCATCCGTCAGTGTGCGGTCATTCAATTGAAAGGTAAAGCTTAAGGCCATTGATTTCTTGTCCAGGCCGAGCTTTTCATGCTCAAATACGTCAAACAATTCGTAGTGTTTCAGTGCCGGCCATTGTTGCCTTTTTGCGATTTGTACAATGTGATCATAGTTTACTTGTTTGTCTACCACTAAAGCGAGGTCGCGACGCATGGCTGGAAACCTGGGCAGCTCCTTATAAGTCACTGTTAGCGTGGATGCTGCTTCAGCGATTATTTCAGGGTAAAGTTCGGCATAAAATACTTGCTGACGAATATCAAATTTCTTTAGCAAGGCTGCCGGTAATTGTTGTGCCATGGCTAGTATTTGTTTCCCTCGTCTCCATGTTATTTTGTCCGTATCATTTGCTTCCTGAATTTTCTTAATGCCTGTTATTGTCAGCATATTATGTACCAGGCCCTTCGTGTAAAAAATATCGGCCTTTTGTGCAGGACTATTCCATTGAGCCGGATGGGTATTGCCTGTCAGCCAAATAGCGAGTACTGTTTCCTGTTTGTATTTTCCCACGCCCTCCTGACTATAAATATGGCCGTTTTCGAATAGTTGAAGATCTTGTTGTTTGCGGTTGGCATTGTAAGCAATTACCTCCAGCCCACTTTCCAGCATGCCCGGTCTTAAGATATCCAGTTCACTGCTCAGGCTGTTCATCATTTTAACCACAGGTAGCGACTCGGGATAGTATTTGCTGTTGGTAATAGAATTGGTCACTATTTCCTGAAGACCGCTATGGCAAAGCAGGTTGGCAAACTTTTCTTTCCACTGACGTGCGGCAATAGGAGCCCTCCTGGTCAGGGCAATGTTCAGGTGATCGGGTATCAACACATTGTCTAATCCGTCAATCCGCAATATTTCTTCTACAATATCGGCTGGCTGGCTAATATCCGTCTTATTGGCAGGAACTTCTACAATAAATAGCGCATCGTCTAAAGGTTGTATCTGAAATCCCAGGGCACGAAGTATCGTGTGCACTGTTTCGGGTGGAAATATCTTTCCGCAAAGCTTGTTGATGTATGCGTAAGCTACTTCGATGCGGGTCGGTTGCCACGGGGCAGGGTAGACATCCACCAGTGGGGAAGCCACTTGCCCACCAGCAATGTCGATAATAAGTTGCGTCGCCCGTTGTAGCGCCGGTACTACCATGTTTATATCTACGCCTTTTTCAAAATGCGTTGCGGCATCCGTACGTAGCTGATGATGCATAGATGTACGGCGTATAGTAAGAGGTTGAAAATAAGCACTTTCTAAAAACAGGTTCCGGGTACTTTCTGTTACCCCCGATTGCAAGCCTCCATATACCCCCGCAATGCACATGCCTTTTTCTGCATCACAAATCATCAGGTCCGTAGCACGGAGTTTCTTTTCTGTATGATCTAAAGTGACAAAAGAGGTAGCTTCAGGAAGGTTTTGTACCACAATCTTACGCCCCGCGATCTGGTCGTAATCAAAAGCATGTAGTGGTTGGCCGTATTCATGCAAAACAAAATTAGTGATATCAACGACATTATTGATGCTGCGTAGACCTATGGATTGTAACCGTTGTACCAGCCAGTCGGGTGAAGGGCCCACGTTGATACCCTCAATCGTAATGCCGGCATACCTGGGGCAGGCATCAGGGTTGTTCACCTCTATGGAAATGGGAAGTTTTTCAGTGCCTGCCGGCATATCTACTTTAGGGTACTGTACAGCCCATGGGACTTGGTTGTGGTGTGTTTGATAGGCGCATACATCCCGGGCTACGCCTATGTGGCTGTTGGCATCACTACGGTTAGGTGTAAGTCCTATATGTATGCTGTCTTCGGGTTGAGGTAAATTAAAATAGCTGGCAGCTGGTGTACCCACAGCAGTCTCTTGGGGTAGCACCATAATGCCGTCATGCGCTTCACCTAATCCTATTTCATCTTCCGCGCAGATCATGCCTTCGCTTATCTCGCCACGTATTTTTGATTTTTTTATTTGAAAAGGTTCGCCATGCAAGGGGTAGAGTGTGGTACCTATAGTGGCTACAATAACCTTTTGTCCCGCTGCTACATTTGGCGCCCCGCAAACAATAGATAGAACAGTATCATTGCCAACATCTACACGGGTTATTTTTAGTTTGTCTGCATTCGGATGCGGCTGGCATTCCATAACATAACCCACGACCAGGCCGTTCAACCCACCGGCTATCGCTTCTTTGCGTTCAATATGTTCTACTTCCAGGCCAATAGAAGTAAGTATATGGCTTAGTGACGATAGCGGAATAGGCTGCGGTAGATACTGATGTAACCAGCTATTGGCAATCTGCATATTAAATTAGGTATTATTAATGTATTTTTGAGGGCGTAAAGGTAATTTAATAAGTTGAAGTAGTAAAGCGTTAATCTCTGTTAAATCAAAGCGGGGGTTGGGCTCCTGCTTCTGAAATAATAAATACATTCGTGTTATGGGAAGGTTTACTTCTTTATTGTTTTCATTGTCCTCTATTACGCTTTTGACGGCATGTGCCGGTTCCCGGTCACTTCAAGCTCAGTCAGGTAAGGAAGCGGCTGATCCTAATGTTTGTACCAGTACCCTGGGCAATCATCGGTTGCAATGGACCTTTCAAGACGATGTGTCTGAGCTGGGCCTGATAGGAGCTGTGGGAAACAACAAACTACCTGCTAAATTTCAGGTCTTTGCTACAGACCCACAAGCGCTTAAGCTGTACCTTACCGCCACTAACAGCGCTGATCAAACGTCACCCATTGCTCTCCCTTTGAGCGAGGGCGTAGGCTGCCAGGTGTTCGAAGTAGGTACTTCAGGAACCATGTCACCTGAGCTGGCCGCCAAGTTCCCCAACCTTATTTCCTTGAAGGGACAGGCGCCGAATCAAGCTGGGGCAGATGCACGGATTGATTTTGATGGTGAAAAAATGGAGGCCCAACTCAACTGGGAAGGCCAGACCTATATCATATCGCCCTGGCCGTCGTCTTCCGGCACCATCTATTACCTGGTGTATAAAAAAGAGGACTCCGGTCGTGAGAAAATACCCAGAAAGCCGAACTAGTCAACTGAGCTATGATGTATTTATTGGTTAAAAAATTATCTTAATGCGTTTATTTTGTCGTTTTTTGTCTGTTGCCTTTGTGCTGTTTTCATCTACCCAGTCTGCTATAGCCACCACAGTATGGCAACAAGTAGCGTCCGGTCAAGCCTCGATTAAAGGAGTGCAAATGCTGCATCCAAAAGAGTATAGGATGCAGGTGTTGGATGAACAAGGTCTTAACGGGCTTTTGCAGCGTGCCGGCAACAACATGCCGGAAGCGGTAAGTTTGGAGTTGCCGTTGCCTAATGGTACATACCGTGTATTTAAAGTGTGGCGTACCCCTATCCTTCCCGAAGGACTACAGCAAAAATATATGCAGATTCAAACCTACACAGCTGTTGCCATGGATGACTCCCGGATTTCAGCCAAACTGGACTTTACCGTGCGTGGGTTTCATGCTATGATCTTTGATGGCCCGCAGACTTATTTCATCGATCCGGCCAGCACAGCAAGAGACGCGCATTACCTGGTGTACGCCAAACAGGATTATGAGCGTAAAGATTTGCCCTATATGACTTGTGAAGTAGGTGGCGAGGTTCCCGGTCCATCCGGAAGGATGCAAATAGACGGCTCGCTTCCTGATATTGCATTGAAAGCATATGGCGGCACCAAAAAAACCTATCGACTGGCTTTGAGCTGTACAGGTGAGTACGCGCAGGCGGTAGATGGTGCTAACCCGACCAAAGCAGGTGTGCTTTCCGCAATGGTGACAACTATGAACAGGGTAAACGGCATCTATGAAAGGGAGCTGTCTGTGACCATGGAGCTGATCGAAAACAATGATACCCTCATTTACCTGAGCCCTTCCAGTGATCCCTTCACCGCTAATAACAATGGAGGCCAGCTGCTGGGACAAAATCAAAACAATACCAACACTGTGATAAATGCTGCAAACTATGACATTGGACATATATTCAGTACAGGAGGTGGGGGCATTGCTTTTCTCGGATGTATCTGCGGTAACAATATAAAAGCAAGGGGTGTAACCGGCTCTCCCAATCCCGTTGGGGATCCCTTTGATGTAGATTACGTAGCGCATGAGATGGGGCACCAGTTCGGTGCCAACCATACTTTTAATTCATGCAGTGGTACAGAATCGCAAGATAATGCCTACGAACCCGGTGGGGGAACTACCATTATGGCTTATGCAGGAATATGCGGGCAGATCAACAATGTGCAAATGAATAGTAGTGATTATTTTCATATTAGTAGTCTGGACGAAATAAGCGAGTTTATTACGGAAGGTTGGGGAAATGCGGGAGGGAGCTCTTGTGGGGTAAGTGAAGCAGGTATTTCTGCGCCCGACATGCCCAACGAATCTAACACTTACCAGATTCCGGCAATGACGCCCTTCATGCTGACGGCTCCTGAAGCCAGTAGCGACGAGCCGGGCGTCATTACCTATAGTTGGGAACAATGGAACCTGGGTAATTTTCAGCAGCCGGAAACGGACGCCGCGAGTTTTGTGAGCGGGCCGAGTTTCCGCAGCTATGCGCCTGTGTTGTCAACGGTTCGTGTTTTTCCGGTTATGGATTCGATCATTGCGAATAATACCAGTTTTAAAGGGGAGCGTTTGTCAGATGTCAACAGGCAGTTGCGCTTCAGGGCGGTAGCCAGGAAAACAGAAGGCGGCTGGGGTGCATTTAATTTTACCAATACCGCTACCACAGTGACAGTAACGAATACCGGAACTCCATTTGCTGTAATATACCCTAATGTGCCTCAAGATACCCTGGCCCGAAATGCTTCCGAGACGATTACCTGGATGGTGGCAGAAACCGATGTAGCACCTATCAATTGCACCCATGTGGATATCCTGCTTTCCACAGATGGTGGATATACCTTTCCTATAACCCTGGCTACCGCAGTGCCAAATATTGGTTCTGCCCTGGTTGCTATTCCTGATATCAGCAGTACGACAGCAAGAGTAATGGTTAAAGGTTCCGAAAATGTATTCTTTGATATTTCAAACAACGACCTGGTTATTGGTCAAAAATCCAATTCACTTGCCGATCTGGTTTTAGACCAGCAGATGGAAGTGTACCCTAATCCGGCAATTGATTTTATATCGGTGCGCTATGAAGGTGAAGGTGTAGCCGACCTGGCCTTGTTTACGATTTTAGGACAAAAGGTATGGCAAGGACACGCCGATGGTCAGTTCTTGCGTATCCCGGTAGATGCTTATGCCCGAGGTGTCTACTATTTGCAAATCATACACCCACTTACTGGTGGTAAGACAACCAGGCGAATTAGCCTTCAATAGTCATCATTTCCTATTAACTTTGCTGCCGGTACGCTTGTTACCGGCAGTCTTTTTTAGTGATGATGTACGAAGAAGTTAATAATGCATTGGAGGTTTTGCGTTCAGGAGGCATCATCCTCTATCCTACCGATACGGTATGGGGCATCGGATGCGATGCTACAAATGCTACCGCCATCAGCAGAATATATGCCTTGAAACAGCGGGCGGACAGCAAGAGTATGATCATTTTACTGCCTGAAGCCAAAGATGTCTTCAAGTATACTGCAAATCCGAATCCTGATATCGTGGCTATGCTAAAGCAGTTTGATCGGCCTACTACTGTTATTTATACGCAAGCCCTTGACCTGCCCGATAATTTGGTCGGTAGCGATGGGAGCATCGCTATCCGCATTACCAAAGATCCATTTTGCAAAATGCTCTTGAAACGGCTGAAGCTTCCGCTCGTCTCTACTTCGGCAAACATAAGTGGCCGGGCCTCAGCGGCTAGTTTCAAGGATATGGACCCTGTGATAAAGCAAGGGGTAGATTACATCGTAAAATGGCGGCAGGAGGAAGATCAGTTGATCACCCCTTCTCGTATCATCAGGCTCAAAGAAGATGGAACAGTAGAAGTTATACGTCCTTGATAGCATCGCTTTGCTTACCTTCGCAAGCTATTTTTTCAACTTTAAACCGACCTGTTTCCTATACAGGATGTTATTTGTATGATTGACTTTGCTCCAGTTATTGCACAACATTTAAAACTTTCTGATAAGCAGGTAGTTGCTGTATTGAACCTGCTTTCTGAAGGGGCTACCATTCCTTTTATTGCCCGTTATCGAAAAGACCAGACAGGGGCCCTGGACGAAGTGCAAATCCAGGCGATCCTGGATGAATCCCGTGTACGGAAGGAATTTCATGACCGACGTGATTTCATCATTAAAACCATTAGTGAACAGGGTAAAATGGATGATGCGCTTCAGTCGAAAATAGCTAAAGCAACGACTTTGAGTGAGCTTGAAGATATTTACCTGCCCTATAAGCCCAAAAGGAAAACCAAAGCACAAACCGCCCGCGAGCGTGGTTTAGCACCGCTTGCGGAATTATTATGGGAACAAAAGGAAAATGATCCTTTGATGTGTGCCGCAGATTTTATCGGTGAGCAGGTGCCTGATGCCGATGCAGCCTTACAAGGGGCGAGGGATATTATTGCGGAGTTGATTAATGAAGATGCGGAACTGAGGGCAGGGATGCGGAAATTTTTTGAACAGCAGGCTACAGTGCAGAGCAAAGTATTGGCTGGCAAAGAGGAAGAGGCCGCGAAATACAAGGACTATTTTGATTTTTCCGAACCGGTAGGCAAAATTCCGTCTCACCGGCTATTAGCTATTATGCGTGGTTTTATGGAAGGCTATCTGCGCATGAGCATTGCCCCTGATGAGGACCTTGCTCTTGGCCGGCTCGAAGCTAAAGTGTTGGTGGCAGACAACGCTGCGGCTTTGCAAGTGAAGAGGGCTGTAAAGGATGCTTATCGACGGCTGCTACAACCCAGCCTGGAAAGTGAATTCAGGATGGCGCTTAAAGTACAGGCCGATGAGGAAGCCATTAGTGTATTTGCGGAGAACCTGCGACAATTGTTACTTTCCGCTCCTCTGGGTGGCAAACGCTTATTGGCTATAGACCCTGGGTATCGTACAGGCTGTAAGGTAGTAGCACTGGACGAAAAAGGAGAGTTATTGGCTACCGATGTGGTATATGTACACGAGAAAAATCACCGACTTCAAGACGCTGAACAAAAGATCAAAGCCTTGATCGCCAATTGCCGTATAGCTGCCATTGCTATTGGAGACGGCACGGCGGGTAGGGAAACCGAACAATTTATCAAACAGCTGAACACGGGCTTACCCGTATTTTTGGTCAATGAAGATGGTGCCTCTATTTATTCCGCTTCGGAGATAGCCCGGGCAGAATTTCCTGACCAGGATATTACTGTGCGCGGTGCCGTAAGCATCGGCAGGAGGTTAATGGACCCATTAGCAGAACTGGTAAAGATAGATCCTAAAAGTATAGGGGTGGGGCAGTACCAACACGACGTGAATCAGGTAAGGTTGAAGGAAAAGCTGGACCAAACAGTTCAGAGTTGCGTGAATAACGTGGGGGTTAACCTGAATACCGCCAGCAAATACCTACTGAGCTACGTAAGTGGTATCGGCCCTTCTCTGGCCGAAAACATTATCCAATACCGAAAGGCTAACGGCAGTTTTACCAACAGGCAGCAACTGCTGGAAGTACCTCGCTTGGGTAACAAAGCCTTTGAGCAATGTGCCGGGTTTCTCCGTATCGTGGGGGGCGCGCACCCGCTCGATGCCAGCTCCGTACATCCGGAGGCTTATCCCATTGTAGAAAAGATGGCAGCAGATTCGGGAAGAACTTTACAGGAAGTGATTGGTACAGATCTCTTGGCTCAAGAGATAAAGGTGGCTGATTATGTTACCGATACAACGGGCTTACATTCGTTACAGGATATCTTAAAAGAATTGAAAAAGCCGGGCCTTGACCCCAGATCTACAGCTCAGGTGTTTGAGTTTGCTGCGATTTACAGCATTGAGGATGTACGGGAGGGGATGGTGGTGCCTGGTATAGTTACCAACCTAACCAGGTTTGGTGCATTTGTCGACATTGGTGTAAAACAGGATGGTCTGGTGCATGTATCGGAGATCGCCCATCAGTACATCAGCGACCCGGCAGAGGCTTTAAAGCTAAACGATAAGGTAATGGTATTAGTGACACAGGTAGATGTGGCCAGAAAGCGTATTGGCCTTTCTATTAAACAGGCCCGGAACCCGGAGGGTACCAAGCCTGCATCTGTCAAAAAGAAATTGAGGCCAGCAATAGCACCAGAGCCGGCTTCACTTCAGGATGCCCTCAGCCAGCTAAGACAGAAATTCGGGAAGTAAAAGAGTAAATACAAAAGAATACCCGGTATGTATTATTTACACACCGGGTATTTTCATTCATTTTCGAATTAAAAACTGCTGATTTATTCAGCTTCTTCTTTTTTTACCTCAGGCTGCACTGGTTGCTCTTGTTCCTGGGCGGGTTCAAACTGTACTTCTTCTTTTACTTCTTTTATTTCCTCATTGCTCACAGGAGTGGCAGGTTCTGCTTGTTGTACTGGTTCAGCTACCTGAACTTCTGTAGTTTCAGGAGCCTGAGGCGCTTGTTCCTCTACTTTTTTTTGCTCCTGGGCAAAAGATGCTGTTGCAAAAAATCCCAGCATGGTCATACTCAAAATTACCTTTTTCATATTATCAAATATTATGTAAGCAAGGGTGTGCTGAAAAAGTACCCGAAATTCAGTCGCTTGCCAACGATTTTTTAATGTTTTAGACTATCCGGGGGATACTTTGGAAGGGGTTTCAAAAAGATGCCTTTAGACCCCTTGTATACAAAGTAATCGTAAGTGAAGACTTTCATCAAGGGTTTTTTGTTAAACTAGATTAAACTTAGCCGGAGAGGTCCTATTATTAACACTACGTAGGTCTGATGTTTTGATTTTGTTAGCGTCTCATCTGGTCAATTGCGCATTTGACGATCAATGCCAAACTTCTTAAGTATGGCTGCATTGTTTTCTTTAAGAGACAGGTTATCAATAATGTATTTTCGGCCACTGTCATCCTCTAAAACAATGTAGTCGGCAGATGCCGCATGAAAAGCTTCAATCAGATCATTAAAATTACTGAGCGGGATTCCGTTTACTTTAGTGATGAGTCGGTTCGATACGTCATGATAGCCTACATTAGAATGGTGGGGCAATACAGAGGAGATAATAACCAGCTCTTCCGTCTCTGGGCTGTTCAGCGCCTTGCTGTAATAATGGGCGCTTAGTTTTGAGTTATAGTATTGCCAGTAAGATTCACCCTGAAAATAGTAATAGGAGGGTGTGGTAAACACAAACCCGTTCTGAATGAGATAGCGAGGGCTGAGGTCAACTTTGTTGATCAGGTAGGGACGATTATAGCCATAATCAGGTGTGCACGAGATGAGTGTATCCCTATTGTCGCGCAGTATTTGCAGGACTACACTATCGCCCCGGTTCCGGTTTTTAAGATAGCTTTCAAAATTAGCCTTTAGGTTATAATTGATATAAAGTGTGCCGTCGTTTTGTATCGGTATGGAATCAATGGACAGAAGGATGTCATTGGGCTGCACAATGCCACGGAAGGCGGAGCAATAATGCACATCATTAATCAGGATACCGCTCAGCGTGTCGGGTAGCCCGTAACAACTTCGTAATGTGCTACTTTCCATATTTTGCCAGTTGATGTAGACAGGAACCGGCCCCTCATACACACCATCCTGAACATCATTAAGGAAGCTTTTGATCACAGTAGTGGGAATCATATAGCCTATGTTCTGACTCGATGACCTACCCTGGAAAGCGATACCCGCAAGCATACTGTCGATCAGTACAGGACCGCCACTATTCCCCGGGTTAATAGCGGCATCGATTTGAATTCCCAAGTCATTGTAGTTGTCGTAACTATAGTCAATATTTTCTATGCGGGAGATGATTCCGGTGGTGATACCCAGGTCGTTTCCACCTGTGGGAAATCCATAAACGGTTACTTTTTCGCCAATAT
>JBEBUO010000019.1:0-18972 GCA_040393285.1 Taibaiella helva
GATGGCTACCTGTCTGTGGCTACCTTTGAGGTGACGGCCGGCACCGCTTATTACCTCGCATTTGATGATCGCTGGAGTGCATCTGGCTTTACCTTTCAATTGGAGGAGCAGGGTGTAGTGCCACCCGTACAGCCGCCTATAACCTTTACACCGGTGGTGTACAACCAGCTTAATACCACCTTTAAATCCTGTGTGGTGGATCTGAACGGAGATTATTTGGACGACATCGTAGGCATTTCAGGTACTTACCTGCATGTACTGTACCAACAACAGGGAGGCGCCTTCAACGACCAGCAAATACCACTTGAGAATGTAATACAAGAGCCTTACTGGAGTGTAGCTGCGGGCGATATAGACAGTAATGGTTATAATGACCTGATTTTTGGCGGTGGCGGTGGTGTGACCTTTCTGTTTGCGGATGCCGGCGGCACGGGATACACCACTTGGAACGATCCCCATTATGTATTCTCCCAAAGAACAAATTTTGTGGACATCAATAACGACGGACTACTCGATGCTTTTGTATGTCATGACGTGGATTCAAACGTGTACTTCATCAACCAGGGTGAGCAAAACCTGGTGTACCACAAAGGTGGACTGGGAAATCATCCTAATGGCGGCAACTATGGATCGGTATGGGTAGATTATGATAACGACGGAGACCAGGACCTGTTTATAGCCAAATGTCGTGGCGGAAATTCTACGGCCCGGTTTAATGAATTGCACCGGAACGATGGGAACGGCGTATTTACAGATGTATCTGTAGCAGCTAATATGTACGATCCCATTCAGACCTGGTCATCCTGCTGGTACGATTTTGATAATGACGGCGACATGGATGCCTTCATCGGTGCCAGCTCCAGCGCTGATGGCCTACATAAGCTGATGCAGAACAATGGCGACGGTACCTTTACAGATATTACGGCGGGTAGCAACTGGGACCTGAATACGAGTTTGAGTATCGAACACCTTGCCTATGATTTTGACAATGACGGCTTCGTGGATATTCTGGGTGGCGGTGGCAAGATCATGCGCAATAACGGAGACATGACCTTTTCACCCTATTCTGTAAGTTTTGGTCCCGGACCCTGCGGCGACCTGAATGGAGATGGCTTTATAGATGTGCAGGATAATGAAACCGTTTATTATAACGACGGGAATACCAACAGGTGGATCAAGCTGACGCTACAGGGCGTGGTGAGTAACAGGAACGGGATAGGAGCGCGGGTAGAGCTATATGGCACCTGGGGCAAGCAGATCCGGGACGTACGTAGCGGCGAAGGCTTCCGTTACATGTCCTCTTTAAATGTCCATTTCGGGATTGGTTCGGCTTCGGCAATCGATTCTGTGCTGATTAAATGGCCTTCGGGCATTATAGATTACCTGTATGAGCCTGATGTAAATAGCGTACAGCATGTGATAGAGGGCGCCCATCCGCAGGCCGACCCACCCGCCGGTATTGCAGAAGCAAACCACAGGGAACTGCGTATTTTTCCTAACCCGGCTACAGACTGGCTGCAGGTAGGGCATTCGGCAGTTGGTACCGGTGATGTACGTGCCGTAGTGATCTATTCGGCTTCGGGTAAACTGGTGTCTAAAACCAGCATGACGCCCAGGGGTATTTCGGTAGCTTCACTCGCGTCCGGTATGTATTTTATGAAGTTGCAGTTAGGGAACGGCCAATGGCTGACCCATCATTTTACAAAATTATAAAGGAAGCAGGCAGACCGCCTTTGCTGCTATTTGAGGGGAAGGAATATTTCTGCGATCATGCATCGGGCACTGCCGCCACCATACGTCTCTATAGTGCTGAGAGGCGTATGCAGGATGGGGTTAAACTGTGTCAGTACCGTTTTTTGCTGGGCAGTGAGGTGTTCATAAGCCTGGTCGCTCATCACCAGGTATTTTTTTCCCTGCCTGTTGTGTACCTGTAGTATATTTCCGGCAAAGCCTTGCATTTGTGCCCTGCTGATAGGGATCAGGGTCTTTCCGGATTGCTGTAGGGTGGCTGCTACTAAGGCTCTTTCTTGTTCATCGGTAATCGCCTCCAGGCATATCACGGCATATCGGTCTGCTATGCTCATCATGACATTGGTATGATAAACAGGATGGCCTTCTTCGTCTGTTGCGTGGAAACCAACCGGCAAATAGCTCATACGGGCAGCAAAATCCGTAATAAATAAATCTTTGTCTGTCCTGTGGGAATAGCAGGCATAGGCAATTTGATTAGTTCTGTCCAGTACCATGCTGCCTGTACCCTCCAGAAAACGTTGCTCCTGCTCGTAATAACTCAGGTCCTCAATACGGGCATAGTCGAATTTTCTTAACACCTCGCCCAACACATGAGGCTGCTTTTCCCATCTTCTGTTGGCCGCATGCATAGGGTAGATGAAAATGGTACCGTCTTCATGAAAACTGATCCAGTTATTGGGGAACACGGCGTCAGGTTTAGTTGGTGCTATGGTGTCGTTCACGACCAGTACATCGATATCATGATCCCTCAATAAGGTTGCCAATCCTTCAAATTCCTGTGCAGCCAGTTCCTGTACGTTTTTTTCGGATGTATTTGCTTGCTGGAAATAATTAGTGGCAACAGTCTGTGGATTAAAGCCGAAAGCGGCCGGGCGGATCATTAAGAGATCTCCTGCAGTTTGCATAAAACGGATATTGTTAAGTACCACAATATTACATAGTTTATTTAAAAAAGTAATAATTAATACACCTATTGTCAGGGCAATTATTAAAATGGTATTTTTATCCTGATTTTCAAGCTACGTCTATGCAGCCACCAGCACCCGATGAATACCCTGCTTATTACCATTCCTATATTTCAAGGGTTACGACCGAAGTATTTGAAGCGCTTAGTGCGCAACTGCGTGAGGTACCCGATTTTTTTGAAGCGTTGCCTGAAGACGTCTTGCACTACCGCTATGCACCGGGGAAATGGACCATTAAAGAAATACTGGGACACCTGATAGACACGGAAAGGATTATGGCTTACCGTGTTTTACGTTTTTCCCGGATGGATGTTACCGCATTGCCGGGTTTTGACGAAAATGAGTATGTGGCTCAGGCCAGGTTTAACGAGCGCACCATAGGTGCTTTGTGTGCCGAATTCAGGACGATGCGCGCCAGCCATCTGTACCACTTTGCTATCTTTAATGATCGGGAGTTGAACGCTAGGGGTGTGGCCTCCGGCCACGCGGTAAGCGTGCGTGCCCTGCTGTACATTATTGCCGGTCATGCCTTGCATCATGTGCACATCATCAGGGAACGCTATTTGCAGCGGTAAGGGCAGGTTATTTACGACGTAATTGTTTGTAGATTTTAATGGCGGCCATGAGTGCTGTGCCGATGCCCAGCAGGCCAACGAGGCCCCATGCCCAGCTCATGCTTTGCTTTACTACGGCCAGCATCACTATAGCTACCAGGAAGAGGGTGGCTACTTCATTCCAGATGCGCAATTGCTGTGCGCTGAAGGTGGGCCGACCAGCCTTTAACCGAACAAATATCCTGTGCAGGCTGAAGTTGTAGCCATACAGTAAGAGTACCAGCAGGAGTTTGATGTGTAGCCAGGTGTGGCTGCCAAAGTGGTGAAAATAACCGAAGCGCCACATGACCCAGGGGCCGAATATAAGGGTGAGTAGCGCAGAAGGAATGGTGATGCCATACCATAAACGTTGGCTCATCAGCATGAGCTGCCGGTGAAGAATCGTTTTTTCCGGTTCTTCTTTATCCCGTGCTTCGGTGATATAGATAAACAGCCTGACGATATAAAACATACCGGCAAACCAGGTGACGACAAAAATGATATGGAGCGCTTTGAGGTACAGCATACTTAACTGAGGTTATGGCCTGCTTCAAACCATTCTGTAATCAACTGTACAAGGGCTTCATGATCGTTGAGGCAGGGAATATAAGTAAGCGATTCCCCTCCTGCTTCAAGGAAACTTGCTTTGCCCGAAATAGCAATTTCTTCGAGTGTTTCCAGGCAGTCATTAATGAAAGAGGGACATACCACCAGCAGTTTTTTGGTGCCTTCGGCGGGTAGCTCCGCAAGCCGTAGAATGGTATAGGGCTTGGCCCATTCCGTGCCAGCCGAAGTAAGGCGCGACTGAAAAGAGGATTGGGCTTTTTCTTCGGGCAGGCCTAAGTGCGCACATACCAGGCGCGTGGTATGAAAACATTGCTGTTGGTAATCTACCTCAGGTAGTACGTAGTCGTCTATGGGGCCTTTGGCTATGCGTACCCTGTCTTTGGCGAGGTGCCGCTCGGGAATACCATGATAACTGAAAAGCAGGGTGTCAAAATCTGTATCGAGGTAGGGCCGGATGCTTTCGGCCAGTGCCGCTACATACCGGGGGTGCTGATAGAAAGGACTGAAAAAATTAAGTTTGAACCCATAGCCGCCTTTCTTATGTGCCCGCTTGATATGAGCCACCGCCGTATCGTAGCTGGACATGGTATAGTGCGGATAAAGGGGCAGCACCAGGAGTTCTTCCAAATCAGGATTTTGCTGCAACAATTGCGTAAAAGCCTTTTGGGGTGTAGGGTTCTGGTACCTCATAGACATGGCTGTAGGTACCTGTAGCCGGCCGGCTACCGCGTCCTTTAGTTTTTCGGTGAGCAAGACCAGGGGTGATCCTTCTTTTGTCCATATCTGCCGGTATGCCTCGGCCGACTTGGGCGCACGGCGGGGAACCACCAGGCAGCGCATGAGTAAGAAACGAAAAAGCACAGGGAAATCTACTACGCGCCCGTCCATCAGAAACTCATTAAGATACCGCTGTACATCTTTTACCGAGCTTGTGTCGGGTGATCCCAGATTGACCAACAATAATCCCTTTTTCGAAACCTGCGTCATGCTGTTGTTTTAAATAGGCCGCAAAGTTACGTTTCCCCCTGTATTAACAAAATTCAAAAGCGCAGATACGGATCTCAGGCACTAAATGACAGATTTATGACAATGCCCGCTTAGAATCCTCGCTTTTGCAAGGTACCTTTGCCTGCAATTATCGTTGTTTGGACATATGCTATTGGAAGAAAAGTATAACCTTGCTGATTTTTGGGTCATAGGCATCAATTACAGGAAAACGGATGCAGTGCTTCGCGGCCGTTATGCCATTAGCCAGGAACAATACGAGCATATTCTGAATGCCGCGCCCACCTATGGCGTGAAAGAGCTCTTTGTACTCTCTACATGTAACCGTACCGAAATTTATGGCATTGCACGTCATGCGGTACACCTGGAGCAACTGATCTGTGACTTTACTGAAGGAGATAAAACAGCCTTTCAACAGCAGTGTTACCGCAAGCAGGGCCATGATGCCCTTACCCATATTTTTCACGTAGCTGCCGGCCTGGATTCTCAGATATTAGGGGATTATGAGATTGTGGGACAAATGAAACAGGCGGTGAACTTTGCCAAATCAAAAGATCGCCTGGGTGCTTTCCTGGAGCGGCTGTTTCATACCACCTTACAGTCTTCGCGCGCCATTAGGAGCGAAACCGATTTAAGTTCGGGAACCGTTTCCGTAGCTTTCGCGGCTGTTCAGTTTATTAAAAACACCTACAAGCATGATCTGGCAGATACCAAAATCCTGATTATCGGTTCTGGTAAAATAGGGCAGAATACCTGTAAAAATTTGGTAACACATGCCCGGCGGGAACACATTACCTTAATGAACCGCACAGAGGAAAAGGCGAGAATGCTGGCCGAAATCCTGCAGTGTAATACGGCAGCATTTGACGATATGGACGCGGAAATACAGCGGGCCGACGTGGTGATTGTAGCGACGAATGCGCCGCAGCCTATTGTAGATAAAACACATTTGCGCGCAGGTGACCGTAAAATTCTGATCGATCTTTCCATTCCTAATAACGTGCATCCCAATGTGCAGGAATACCATGATATCGTATTGGCCAATGTGGATGATCTGTCTAAAATAAATGATGAAACCCTCCGCATGCGCCTGGCTGAGGTACCTAAGGCCCAGGCCCTGATTAATTTATATATCCATGAGTTTGCAGAGTGGTACCTGATGCGGCAAAACGTACCCGTGATCAAGGCCGTTAAAGAAAAGCTGATCGAGTTAAACAGCCTCTTGTCGGAGGTGAGAAAATGTGATGACCATACGGCGGTACAACGTACGCTTAATACCATGGCTGTTAAGATGCGACGCGAAGACCGGAAGCCGGGCTGCAATTATATTGAAGCCCTGAATGGCTACCTGTCTGAAGCCATTAATTAATCTTACGCTTCCTTTTTTATATTATTTAGTATGAGTTCCAAAAAGTTGTTGCACATTGGCACGCGCGATAGTAAACTAGCACTATGGCAGGCCCATCTGGTCAAGCAACTGATGGAAGCCAAAGGCTATGCCTGCACACTCGTTCCCGTAAAGAGCGAAGGAGACATGGACCTGGTGACACCGCTATATGCTATGGGTGTGCAAGGCGTGTTTACCAAAACATTGGATGCTAATTTACTTGCTCATAAGATAGATATTGCCGTACATTCCATGAAAGATGTGCCTACCGGTCTGGCGCAAGGTATCCGGCAGGCAGCGGTGCTGCAGCGGGCCAACTACCGCGATCTGCTCGTGTACAAAGAAGAAACCTTTGCCCGGGCGCTGACGGCGGATGAAGGGAGGGATATGTCCTCCCTGAAAGCAACCGTGGCTACGGGATCGGTACGGCGAAAAGCGCAGTTATGGCACCGTTTTCCTGATCTGCGTATCGACAACCTCAGGGGCAATGTACAGACGCGGATGCAAAAGCTGGCAGACAACCAATGGGACGGCGCTATTTTTGCTGCGGCCGGCCTGGAGCGTATAGAAGCACGCCCGGCAAAGGCCGTAGAACTGGATTGGATGCTTCCGGCACCTGCGCAGGGGGCAATCATGGTGGTGTGCAGAACGGAGGACGAACTTGCCTTCAACGCGGCTGCTGCACTCAATGATGCGCCTACAGCCCTTTGTGTAAAGGCGGAGCGCGACTTCCTTAAAACATTAATGGGCGGCTGCTCCACACCCATAAGCGCGCTGGCGCAACTAAAGGACGGCTTGCTCGAATTTAAAGGCAATATATTGTCGCCCGATGGTAAAGAACGCATGGATGTGGTACTGGAAGCCCCCCTTGCGGAAGCAGATAACCTGGGTATCGTTGCCGGACAGCAACTTTTACAACAAGGTGCTAAAAGACTGGTGGAGGCCATTAGGGATTTTGAACATTAAGGCAAATATATTGTCCACCCGCGTATTGCAGGGGGAACTGTTAAGCTCGGCATTAGATAAGGGCTTTCGGATAGCTTGTATTCCTTTTATCGCCACAAGCCCTTTACCCCCGGCAGCTATTCGGGACCGTATTGCCGAGCTGGGTAGCCGGCAGCTCATCACTTTATTTACCAGCCCTCAGGGAGTAATCAATACGTTTGCGCAGTTGCCACATCGTCCCGACTGGAAGGCTTTTGCGATCTCCGGAGCCACCAGAACGTATCTATTAAAACACCTGCCCGCCGATGCGATATTGGCGCATGCCATTGATGCCCGAAGCCTGGTGCCACTGATCATGCAGGCGCCTGGAGTGGAGCGCCTCACCTTTTTCTGCGGCCGGCAACACAGTCCTGTATTGCCTGATGCACTGAGGGCTAGCGGTGTGGCGGTAGAAGAGGTCCTTGTGTACGAAACACAACTTACGCCTCAAAAAGTAACACAAGATTATGACGCTTATTTGTTCTTCAGTCCCTCAGCCGTACGGAGTTTTTTTATACACAACACGATCCCTGCCGGGCGTACGGCTATAGCAATTGGTGCTACTACCGCCAATGCCTTGCAACAATTACATGTAGACCGGGTACTTACTGCTGCCTTTCCCGATGAGGCACATGTACTGGAACAGATGTACACAATATTCGAATCTATTTAATACCTGATAACATGATGCAAACACCAGCTTTGAAGAATGACCTGCTTTTACGTACACTCCGGGGCGCGCCCACAGAGCGGGTACCCGTATGGATGATGCGCCAGGCCGGTCGTTACCTGCCGGAATACATAGCGATCAGAAATAAGTATTCCTTTTTTGAACGCTGCCAGACACCTGAGTTGGCCTGCGCGATTACCTTACAACCGGTAGACATAATTGGTGTGGATGCGGCTATTTTGTTTTCCGATATCCTGGTCGTACCACAGGCTATGGGCCTGGAGGTACAGCTGATAGAGAAGACCGGTCCATTACTACCCGAACCCGTTAAGACAGCAAAGGATATGGAAAGGGTAAGGGTGCCGGATGTGGACGAAACACTAGGCTATGTGTTTGCTGCCATCAAACTGATCAAACAGGAATTGAACGGACGTGTGCCCCTTATCGGATTTGCAGGTGCGCCCTGGACCATTTTGTGCTACATGGTACAGGGCAAGGGCAGTAAGACCTTCGATGAAGCAAAAGCTTTTTGTTACCAGCAGCCTGAGTTGGCACACCAACTCTTACAAATGATTACCGACACGACCATTGCTTATTTGCGCCGGCAGATAGAAGCGGGCGCCGACACGGTGCAGGTGTTTGACAGCTGGGGCGGACTACTTGGTCCGGCAGATTTCGAGCAGATTTCATTGCGTTATATCCGGCAAATTGTTGCTGCGCTGAAAGATTTGGCACCCGTAATCATTTTTGCGAAAGGTGCCTGGCATGCCCTGGATGCCATGGCGGCTACCGGTGCTGCGGGTTTGGGTATAGACTGGTGCGTACCTGCTGCAACAGCGCGGCAGCTCGCCGGCACAGGGGTGAGCCTGCAAGGCAATTTCGACCCTGCGAAATTGCTTTCACCTATTCCAGTTATTCAACAAGAAACCCGTGAGATGCTCAGGGCATTCGGCAAGGGCAGGTACATTGCCAACCTGGGCCATGGCATCTTACCCCATGTGCCTGTAGACCATGCGCGTGCCTTTGTAGATACCGTGAAGGAAATGAGCTGGTCCTGAATGTCACAGAATAGTCAGGAAAGAAAAAGATGAGGAATGTCATTTTTTATACACGCTAATTGCGTGACCTTTGCTTTATGTCAGTATTGATACCGGCTGACATAAAGCAAGATATTTTTATTGAACACTATGCAGTTTACAAAGGAAACATGGGTCAGGTATATCCACGCATTACAGGACGACATTTGTGCCGGCCTGGAGCAGGAAGATGGCAGCGCCGTATTTGTGGAAGACAAGTGGGAACGGGCAGAAGGCGGGGGAGGGAAGACCAGGATCATGACACATGGTACTGTATTTGAAAAAGCCGGGGTAAATACCTCCGTGGTTTTTGGTGAGGTAAGCGATGTGATGCGAAAGCAGTTAAATATAGAGGGCAAGCGCTGGTTTGCCTGCGGCTTAAGCCTGGTGATACATCCGCTTAATCCTTTTGTACCTACCACACATGCCAACTGGCGTTACTTTGAGCTATATGATGAGCAGGATCAGGTTGTGGCCTGTTGGTTTGGGGGTGGTGCAGACCTGACGCCTTATTATTTGTTTGCGGAAGATGCCACACACTTTCACCGTACGTTCAGGGAGGCGATGGACCCCTTTGGAACAGAACTGTATCCCAGATATAAAAAATGGTGTGACGAGTACTTCAATAATGCCCATCGCGGATTTGAAATGCGGGGTATTGGCGGTGTTTTTTACGATCATATCAAGCCGGATCAGGAACGCAAGCCGGATCAGTTGTTTGCCTTTCAGCAGGCCAATGGTAACAGCTTTTTGAAAGCCTACTTACCCATTGTAGCCCGACGTAAGGGCTTGCCTTATTCCGAGACAAATACCTACTGGCAGGAAATTCGCCGCGGACGGTATGTGGAATTTAACCTCCTCCATGACAGAGGCACCTTGTTTGGTCTGAAGACCAACGGACGTACCGAAAGTATATTGATGAGCCTGCCGCCGAGGGCCAGGTTTGACTATCATGTGCAGGTGGCACCGGGCAGCGAGGAGGCTGCCTTACTGGATGCCTGTAAGTATCCTAAAGACTGGGCCTGACCACCTGTGTAACGTACGCTTTATTTTAGCTAATTTTTTATTTTGATTATGTATTTACAAAGAAGAAACCGGATACTGCGGACCAACGCGGCGATACGCAGCATGGTAGCAGAAACTGTTTTACGTCCTCAGGACTTTATAGCCCCTATGTTTGTAGATGAAGGGCAGGGCGTACAATATGAAATACCCTCCATGGAAGGATATTACCGGTATTCCATTGACCTGCTGATCCAAGAGGCAAAAGAGCTCTGGAGTTTGGGCATTAAGAGCGTGTTGCTCTTCGTGAAAGCAGAGGAGCATTTGAAAGACAATACGGGAAAGGAAGCCTGGAACCCGGACGGACTGATGCAGCGGGCGATCAAGGCGCTGAAAGAAGCCCTGCCTGACCTGGTGGTGATGACCGACGTGGCGCTTGATCCTTACTCCATATACGGACATGATGGTATTGTAAAAAATAATGAGATACTGAATGACGAAACGGTAGCGGCATTGGTGCAGATGAGCCTGAGCCATGCCGCGGCAGGGGCAGACTTTGTAGCGCCCAGCGATATGATGGATGGCCGCATTGCAGCAATACGCAGCGCACTGGAGGAACAGCACTTTACCAGCACTGGTATTATGGCATACAGTGCCAAGTATGCCTCCTGCTTTTACGGACCTTTTCGTGATGCCCTGGACAGTAGCCCCGGATTTGGCGATAAAAAGACTTACCAGATGGATTATGCCAACCGGAAAGAAGCCATTAAAGAAACATTGATGGACATTGAGGAAGGTGCCGACATCGTGATGGTGAAGCCCGCCATGGCCTATCTGGATATCATCAGAGAAGTAAAGGATGTGGTGGACGTACCGGTAAGCGCCTATCATGTAAGTGGCGAATATGCCATGATCATTGCTGCGGTAAAGATGGGCTGGCTGCATCGGGAAAAGGCCATTATGGAAAGCCTTACTTCAATAAAACGATCCGGTGCCGATTTGATTGCCACGTATTTTGCTAAAGAAGCAGCACAATTATTGCAATCTTAAATGATGGACGTAAGCCTGATACAAAAATATAATATACCCGGACCAAGGTACACCAGCTATCCTACCGTGCCTTACTGGGATCCAGCTTTATTTAATCCTTCGGTATGGTCAGGTAGCTTTTTACGGAGTTTTGCGGAATCCAATGCAGATGAGGGCATCAGCCTGTACATCCACCTTCCTTTTTGCGACCGCCTGTGTACATTTTGCGCCTGCCATAAGCGGATTACAACGCGGCATAGTGTAGAGCGGCCTTACATAGATGCCCTCTTGCAGGAATGGGCATTGTACAGGGAGCAAATGCCTGCTGCGCCCCGTATCAAAGCCCTGCATCTGGGTGGCGGTACACCTTCATTTTTCAGTCCCGAACACCTGGCCCTATTGCTGGATGGTCTTTTTAAAGAAGCCCTGATAGCACCTGAGCCTGAATTTAGTTTTGAAGGACATCCCAACAATACCCTGGATAGTCACCTGCAGACTTTATATACTTACGGTTTCAGGCGGGTAAGCTTTGGGGTTCAGGATTACGATCCCAGGGTCCAGGAAGCGATCCACCGGGTACAGACTTATGAACAGGTGGCCGCCGTAACCCGCTCGGCCAGGGATACCGGTTACGCCAGTGTGAGCCATGACCTTGTATTTGGTTTGCCCTTTCAGACCCGGTCTTCCATGTCTGATACGATTAAAAAGACCATCGATCTCCAGCCACATCGTATTGCCTACTATGCCTACGCCCATGTACCCTGGATAAAAGGTGTGGGGCAGCGGGGGTACCGGGAACAGGACCTGCCCGCACCCGAACTCAAAAGACAGTTGTACGAATCGGGGAAAGAAATGCTGGAAGCCGCCGGGTATGTAGAGATTGGTATGGATCATTTTACCCTTCGGGATGACCATTTATACCAACATATGCTTTCGGGCAGGCTTCATCGTAATTTCATGGGGTATACCACAGCAACTACACAATTGACCATAGGTCTGGGCATGTCGGCTATTAGTGATGCCTGGTATGCTTATGCGCAAAATGAGAAAAACCTGGAAGCCTATATGCAGCGCGTAGCAAGGCGGGAGCTACCCCTGATTACCGGACATGTGCTGACCGATGAGGATCTGGTTATACGTTGGCATATCCTGAATCTGATGTGCCGTTTCCATACTTCATGGGCATCGGCGGAGATGCAGGTTGCAGCATTGCCGGAGGTTGTAAAAAGGCTGGAAGAGCTGGCAAGCGACGGGCTTGTGGCAACCGAAAGTACGGGCTTGCGCATCACGGACAAGGGGCGGGCTTTTGTGCGGAATGTGGCGATGGCCTTTGATCTGCGCCTGATCAGGAAGCAGCCGCAAACGCAGTTATTCTCTATGACTATTTAAACAACGATACTTCAATCTGATTTTTTTAAACAGCACCTCATGTACCATTACACTTCTTCCAAAGCCCTGTTTGAGCGGGCACAACAAGCTATTCCCGGAGGCGTTAATTCGCCGGTGCGTGCCTTTAAAAGCGTGGGCGGCACACCTGTCTTTATCAGCAGCGCCAAAGGCGCTTACTTGTATGATGCCGACGGGCAGCAATATATAGATTACATCAACTCCTGGGGGCCTATGATACTGGGGCATGCATATGCGCCTGTAGTGCAGGCCATCAAAGATAAAGTAGCGGCCTCTACCTCCTTTGGCGCACCCACAGAAACAGAGATAGAGATGGCCGAACTCATTCAAACCATGGCATCTAATGTGGACCTGGTCCGCATGGTGAATAGCGGTACGGAAGCTTGTATGAGTGCCCTCCGCCTGGCCCGGGGCTATACGGGAAAAAATAAATTCATCAAGTTTGAAGGCTGCTATCATGGCCATGCAGATCCATTTCTGGTAAAAGCCGGGAGTGGCGTGGCTACCTTTGGCATACAGCATGTGCCAGGGGTTACCGATGGAGCTGCACAAGATACGCTGACCTGTGCCTATAACGACCTGGCAGCAGTGGAGCAGCTGGTAGCTGCACATAAAAATGAAATTGCAGCCATCATCATTGAACCGGTTGCGGGCAATATGGGCTGTATTCCACCGCTACCGGGTTTCCTGGAGGGCCTTAGGAAAATCTGTGATGCAGAAAACATTGTCTTCATTCTGGATGAAGTAATGACCGGATTCCGCTTGGCAGCGGGCGGTGCTCAGGAGCGCTTGCACATCGATGCAGACCTCATTACTTACGGTAAAGTAATTGGTGCCGGGATGCCGGTGGGCGCTTTTGCCGGTAAAAGGCATATTATGGAGCACATTGCCCCGCTGGGAAATGTATACCAGGCAGGCACCTTAAGCGGCAACCCGCTGGCCATGATAGCCGGATATACCTTATTGAAAGTGCTACAGGAACAGCCCGGGATATATGTGCAAATAGAAGAGAAAGCCAGCTATTTACACACCGGGCTGAAAGAGGTCTTCGATGCTTCGGGCCTGGACTATACCATGAACCATTTAGGCAGTATGCTCAGTATTCATTTTAGCAAACATGCCATTCATAACTTTAGCGATGCCGCGGCAGCCAACAATGATTTATTCAGCCGTTTTTTCCATGAAATGCTGCAAAGGGGTGTTTACCTGCCGCCGTCTGCATTCGAGACCTGGTTTGTCAGTAATGCCTTAACTACGGCCGACCTGGACCGGACGATAGCGGCAGCTGCGGACAGCCTTGATGCCATAAAACAAAAGTAAAGGTCAATCCGGCATCATCACCTAACTTTGTAAGATGGCAGTTATCCTTTTCGATGGGGTGTGTAACCTGTGTAACCGGGCCGTGCAATGGGTTATTAAAAATGATCCTAAAGGATACTTCCAATTTGCAACCCGCCAATCTGAACAGGCCAGGCCATTATTGGCGCAACATGGAAAGGCGGCAGCGACGGATAGCCTTGTTTTATTGGAAAACGGAAAAGTATATACCGAGTCAGACGCCGTGCTGCGTATTGCCCGTAAACTGCGCCAACCACTGCCTTTGCTTTATGTTTTTATCCTGGTTCCGCCTTTTTTGCGCCATGCGGCGTATCGTTTCCTGGCAGCCAGGCGGTATCGTTGGTTTGGCCGCAGGAAGCAGTGTATGCGGCCTGCGCCGGAACACCAAAGCCGCTTTCTTTAGGCCCCATCAAATGGATAGGGCTTAAAAGCATTAAAGAAGCCCTGAAATGATGAAAATCTGCCATGATTTATCAGGATTAAGTACCTTTGCACAAAATTTTTAATTTGCGTATTATGTCAACAACAAGCACGAAACTGGATTTAACGCTTCCGTATAAAGTAAAGGATATAAGTCTGGCCACATGGGGCCGTAAAGAAATAAGGCTGGCTGAAGCCGAAATGCCCGGCTTGATGAGCCTGAGGGCTGAATACGGGGCACAGAAACCCCTGAAAGGTGCACGCATAGCCGGTTGTCTGCACATGACCATCCAAACAGCTGTATTGATTGAAACCCTGATTGAATTAGGGGCTGAGGTACGCTGGAGCTCTTGTAATATTTTTTCTACACAAGACCAGGCTGCGGCAGCTATTGCCGAGACAGGAGTAGGTGTTTTCGCCTGGAAAGGTCAGAGCCAGGAAGAAGCCGATTGGTGCATTGAACAAACTTTGTTTTTTGGCAGTGAGGATAAGCCACTCAATATGATCCTTGATGATGGCGGTGATCTGACCAATATGGTATTCGATAAATATCCGGAACTGGTAGCGGGCATCAAAGGTCTTTCTGAAGAAACCACTACCGGTGTACATCGTTTGTATGAGCGTATGGCCAAGGGCACACTGCCTATGCCTGCCATCAATGTGAATGATTCCGTGACCAAATCTAAATTTGATAATAAATACGGATGTAAAGAATCCCTGGTAGATGCCATTCGCCGCGCTACCGATGTGATGATGGCCGGTAAAGTGGCTGTTGTAGCCGGTTATGGAGATGTGGGCAAAGGCTCTGCTGCGTCGCTTCAGGGTGCAGGGTGCCGGGTAATCGTTACTGAAATAGATCCCATTTGTGCCCTGCAAGCCGCTATGGACGGCTTTGAAGTGAAGCAAATGGTCAATGCCGTTTCTGAAGCCGACATCGTGGTGACTACCACCGGTTGTCGGGATATCATTACCGGCACGCATTTTAAACTCATGAAGGATAAGGCCATCGTATGTAATATTGGCCATTTTGACATCGAAATTGATGTTGATTGGCTCAATACAAATTACGGTCATACCAAAGATACCATTAAACCTCAGGTAGATATTTATAATGTGGAGGGTAAGGATATCATCCTGTTGGCAGAGGGCCGCCTGGTTAACCTGGGTTGCGCTACGGGGCACCCTTCATTTGTAATGTCCAATTCTTTTACCAATCAGGTACTGGCCCAAATGGAATTGTGGACCAACAGTGACCAGTACGAAAACAGGGTTTATGTGCTGCCCAAACACCTGGATGAAAAAGTAGCCCGCTTACACCTGGCTAAGATAGGGGTGGAACTGGATGTGCTGACCGAAGTACAGGCCGGCTACCTGGGCATTCCGCAAGAGGGGCCGTTTAAAGCAGAACATTATCGCTATTAATAGCTTGTTGGTTTTGGAAACAAACCCACAGATGCATCAAAAGCTCCTGACAATAGTTGGGAGCTTTTTATATTGGTGACAAATCCTATTTTCAGTGTTTTGATCAGCATTAAAAATAATCCCATACCCTGTTCAGGTACGGGATTATTTCAGGTAGCAAATTACGTTCTTGCTAATGTTAGTCACTCCTTATTGTTTGACGATTTTAAATTTACCGGAGCCGCCACTCTTATCTGTAAGGGTGAGTATATAAACCCCGGTTGGTACTTTACTCAATGAAACTTCCTGAGGATTCGCATCTATAAAAATTTCATGTGCATAGATTAAACGTCCGGTGATATCTGTCAGCCTTAAAGTAACATCATGCCCTGGTCCATTAAAGGTCAGCAATACATTGCCCTTTGTCGGGTTTGGATATAAAGTGTAGTTTCCGATCGTATTTGCTACTTCTTTGTTTGACAAAGGCATTTGCGGCCTTGCTGCCTCACTCTTTTGCGTAGTAATCTCATAAGTACAGTTCCCAAATATGGGGTCTCTTAGCGTATTATCTTCTGAGATTTGCCTGAAGTGAACAATGTGCGAATAGTCCGTTGTCTTAGCACCTGGGATAAGGGAAAAAGTGATTTTTACCTGGAAAAGCTCGTCTTTTTTTATCTCTATATTCTGTAGTTCCATATTCATCCCGTCGAATATCACCTCTTTAGTGGCATCATTTTTAGAAGCATAGGTGCCCTGATAGCCTCCCGCAGCCCATTTGGCATATAAATCATCACCTAAATAGACTTTAGTAGTGATTACAGATGACATATCGCCAGCGATATGCTTATTTATGTGTTTTTCATTTACTAATTGTAAGGTAAATTTAGTGACACCGGTTAAAGACGCTGGGTTGCCTACAAATACAAAACCTGATTGTGTCATATTGCCTGGATGTAAATTATAAGTCCAGGTATTATGAGTGACGATATTATTATTGTTAATTACATTATAGGATACAGGTGTATTCAACAATTCAGGTATAGTCATGCCATATGGTGTAGTGCTGCTTTCTTCTATTCTTGCCAGTAAACAGGTCTCTAATTTAGTAGCAGATGTGATATAATCTGTCGGATTTGGGGGCGACCATCCTTGATTGATATGAACGGTTTGTCCTGGAACCAGGCTCGGAATGCTAATTCCGGCAGCAGGGGTAATCATTTCACCCAGGGGAAGTGAAGTCCCCGGGTAATACGAGGTTCCGTCCCAATCCGTCGGCCAGAGTTCTGTTGTAGAGGCCATCGTCCAGTACATCTTTAGTTTTGCCGTAGCCGGTGCATTAGTGCAACCCACGTTACGCACTTTTACATACATATAGTTATTGTTAGTTGTGAAAAATTCGGGATTCTGATGTTCATATATGCCATCTGCTGCCCATCGGTTCCAGATGTCCGGGCTTTTCCATACACCAAACGTCCGGGGATCATAGGTAGCCATAGTATTGGGCTCATCCAGCATATCCATATACAAATCCCGCATGGCCAGATCCCATCCGGAGGTTCTTAGCTGAATCCTGACAACCTTGTTCGCTACCTTCTGGATCGGGGAACTATCATACACGGTCAGGTAATAATGGGCGATCCGAGTGCCTGTGGAGGCAGTAATAGTAGGCGTTGCGCTGCTGGTATTATTCAGGGTGGTTGTATTGTCCGGGAATGGCTCCCAGCGATAGGTATAAGGAGGTACGCCATCGGCTAACACGGGTACCAGTGTCGGGTTAATGCCATTGCTGGAAAAGCCCGGTGCACAAATCGTATTCAGCTCCACACCTTTTACAATAAAGGTTCTTAAATCCGGGTCATTGCATACATCACGACTATTAACCCAGTCAACACTTGCAAATGCATTCAGCAGGCCGGCGCCCAAGCGGCCGATATAAGGTTCGTTCTCTTCTATATCATAGATCGATGCATCGGCCGTTGTCTTCATCACCCATTCTATCTGGTAGGGCGACAAGCAATAATTATTAGGACGACCAGGTAAAGATCCTTCATACGGAGCAGAGAGTATTAACCCGGCAGCGCCTGCGCACATAGGCGAGGAGAAGGAGGTACCCCATTCTATCTTATAATAGCCGTTTGCAGCGGTGGTTAAGGTCTGTACGCCATAACCGGGAGCGACCAAATCCACCCGGTCGTTATGATGAAAAGTATTTAAGGAATCTCCAGCGATATATTGGTGCACTTTTTTCCAGTTAAGTGGAATGTAATTGGTACCGTCGAAAGTCAAGTGACCGATATCGTGTCTGTGGCCTACAGTAGAGATAGACATGTTGTGATCCAGCGATGAGGGAAAAGCGTAGGAGTGCACGTCGAAAGTATCATTTACCCCCGGTGTTCCACAGCCATTGTGCCAACCAGGGCCATTGGCCGCACCGAAAAAGGCGATGGCACCATTTTCATAAATCTCTCCGCAATCAACCTGATCCGCAAAGTGGGCATAACTATACCAGTTATCGCAATCCCCGTGTGCAGCGCTGATATGGGCCCAACTGGCATTTAAAACCCGTAGCCCCGATGCGGACATGCTCACCATGCCGCCGGTGCCAGAGCCCCATAATGTTAGTCCCAAACGACAGTTAAATCCCATAGCTGGTAGCCCAATGCCATTGTCTGTGGCCCCTGCGGCATATCCCGCCACGGAAGTGCCATGGTCGCTGGTTCCTGAATTATTGCTAAATACCATTGCTATTTTCCCTTGCAGATCCGGATGGGTGGTTTCAAAACGGGTATCGCTGATACCGATGACAAGGTCGGGGTCGCCATGGGTGATATCCCAGGCCTCCCTGGCTCTTACCAGTTCCAGATCCCAGCCTTCATCTGAATGTATAGTGTAATAATCATTAGGCGTATAAGTAGGGATATTTTCATCGGGCGCACCATAGGGGAAAACGGACGGGAACTGTAAAAGATCATCTAACAGCGCGAGTGAGTTGGCCTCCACCCAATAATACTGGCGCATTACCGGATAGCGGGAATCAGGACTGCGCGGCTCAAATTTATAGATCGTATAGTTATTCAGTACTGCCTGTATGGCTTCATTACCTGCGGTAAGGCTTAGTAAGCCATTTAGACCGCTGCTCGTAGTGATCAAGGAGGTGTCTTGAAGGAAGACGACAAATCGCGCGGGGCTTTCTGCAGGGGGCGCTGTCTGGCCGCTACTCTTGGTAAATAAGAGCGCCAATAGCAGCAACAATTGTAACTTTTTCATAATTATAGGTGTTTTTAAAGGTGAATAATAATGGGAAATGACAGGGTACTACCACTATCCATCCGGACCGACAGGTAGTACAGGCCGGAAGGCAGATCAGCGATAGCTA
>JBEBUO010000020.1:0-18658 GCA_040393285.1 Taibaiella helva
TACCCTACGGTACCTTATATGCCTCCTTACTCGCCTACCATGCCTATGTCCGGCATGCCGGCCTTACAAATTAATCCTGAGACCGGCCTGCTCACCGGAACGCCAAATACGATCGGCCGGTTCGTCGTTACGGTCTGTGCCCACGAATGGAAAGACGGGGTACTGGTGAATACCCTCTCCAGGGACATACAACTCGTGGTCACCAACTGCTCCAGGGCAGTATTTGCCGACATTCCCGAACTGGCAGGCGAGCCGGGTGTCTTTATCATTGAATGTGAAGACTATACTGTAGCGTTCGTCAACAACAGCTCGGGTAGTGAAACCTATTTCTGGGATTTTGGCGTCAATGGGGCAACCTCCACCGAATTTGAGCCCACCTTTACCTATCCGGATACCGGTACCTATGAGGTTAAATTGGTTGTGAATCCCGGCACGACCTGTAGCGACAGTGTGACCCGGCTGGTGAAAGTATACCCCTATTTTACTGTAGATTTTAGCTGGGAAGGCATGCTCTGTCCACAAGAGCCGATTCAATTCAGGGAAGAAACCGAAGGCACCTATGGTGATGCCATTTCGTGGCAGTGGAATTTTGGCGATGGTACCACCTCAGACATAGCCGATCCCGTACATAGCTTTTCTCTTCCGGGAGGAGAAAAACAAGTGTCGCTCATCGCCATAAGCGAAATCGGCTGTAGGGATACGGCTACCAAAACGCTGCCTTTAAAAACATTCAACCCCAATGCAGGCAATGATACCATTATCGTGATGGGCTATCCTTTTAATTTGCAAGGCAGCGGATGCGAGTTCTACCTGTGGGAACCTCCGGATTTTCTCAACAACAACCAGATTTCCAATCCGGCAACAAACTTCCCTGCTCCCGGTATGTATACTTACGTATTGCATGGCAGTAACGAAGACGGTTGCCATGCCACGGACACCGTTACCATACAGGTGGTACGAGAAGGTGTCGTATTTGTTCCTAATGCTTTCTCGCCCAATGGCGACGGCCTGAATGACCTGCTGATACCTCGAATTGTCGGCTATTCACAAATATCCTCCTTCAACATTTACAACCGCTGGGGAGAGCGGGTTTTTGGCACTACTAATGAGAACGCTCCTGCCTGGGATGGCAGCTATAACAGCAGGCCTGCCGAAATGGGTACGTACTTCTGGCATATGGTGCTGCAAAACCAGCTAGGTGAGCAGGTTGAAGCCAAGGGAGATATACTCCTGATACGCTAGCCTGTTATAAAGGACGCCATCAAAACCGTTTTACATGAAAATACTGATTACCGGTGCTACTTCAGGCTTTGGAAAGGCCATGGCCGAGAAATTTGCCGCCGAAGGACATGAGCTTTGGCTTTGCGGCCGACGAACAGAACGCCTGGAACAACTCCGGCAACAACTCATTACAACAGCAGCAGGAAACATTGAACAGAACACCGTAGATGTAAGCCGGCAAGATCAGGTACAACACATGGCAGAGGCCGTGGCCGCCCGTTGGGGCAGTCCTGATGTGCTGATCAACAACGCTGGTCTGGCTTTAGGCATGGGACCTATTATGGAGGGGGATACAGGCGACTGGGACAGGATGATTGATACCAATGTGAAGGGGCTGCTGTATGTATCGCGGGCCATTGCTCCGCTTATGTGTGCACAAAAATCAGGGCATATCATCAACATTGGCTCTACTGCTGGGAAAGTGGCCTACCAAAACGGCAATGTATATTGCGCAACCAAGTTTGCCGTGGACGCCCTTAGCCAGACGATGCGGATTGATCTTTTACCCTACCAGATCAAGGTTACATCGATCAATCCGGGTATGGCCGAAACGGAGTTTTCTCTGGTAAGATTTAAAGGTGACGTAGTGAAGGCGGCAAAAACATATGAAGGTTATCAAGCACTAACAGCGGAGGACATCGCCGACACCGTATACTATTGTGCCACGCTGCCTCCGCATGTATGTATCAACGACCTGACTATTACCTGCCTTCAGCAAGCCAACAGTACGTATAAATTAGCTGCCGAATAGCTGGCCAAGCGCTTAAGCGCCACCCTTTTCTTTGGCCGCGGCGGCACGAAACAGCATGATATCCCGGTCAAACAAGTAAATACCGCCTTTATCATCACCTACAAGTTCCAATTTATCGTTGAGGGTACGGGCCAGGCGTTCTTCCTCTACCTGTTCAGACACATACCATTGCAGGAAGTTATGGGTAGAAAAATCTTTTTCCTTTAGCGCCAGGTCCACAATTTCATTGATACTCTCGGAAACCACGAGTTCTCCTTTCAGAAATTCTTCAAACACGCGCTGTAAAGACTGAAAAGTAATATTAGGCTGCGCCAGTGACGGCACCACAGCAAATCCACCCCGTTCGTTGATGAAGCGAATCAGCTTAAGCATATGTACCCGTTCTTCGTCCGATTGGGTATAAAAAAAATCTGTTACCCCGTCCAGACCGGGTTGTATTTCTGCCCAGGAGGCCATAGCCAGATAAGCCTGAGATGATTCTGCCTCCATTTTCACCTGTCGGTTTAAGGCTTCCTGTATGGTTTTTGACAACATAAAATGATTGGTTTAGTGACACAGCTAAAATACGACTTATTATACGAGACAACAAGATAATGTTTTATCAACAAAGCCCTGTTACAGCCCCACTATCGCGCTACAACTCGCCTTTAATGCCCTTATAGATCATCTGAATGGCCAGATAAACAACCACTATGGCAAAACCTGTGCGCAGGTATTTGCTTTGCAATTTCACCAGCAGCTTGGCACCTACCATAGCCCCTATGAGCACACCGATCATCACGGGAGCAGCTATGGGTGCCTGCACATAGCCTCGCTGAAAATAAATGACCGCGGAGGCCGCTGCTGTTACCCCAATCATAAAATTACTGGTCGTGGTAGACACTTTAAAAGGGACCTTCATAATTTGGTCCATGGCCAGCACTTTAACCACTCCTGACCCGATGCCCAATAAGCCGGAAAGCACGCCTGCTATGCCCATCATGCCAAAGCCGGCCCAGATACGTTGTACTTTATAGGCAATCTGGCCCTGTGCCCTGTCGGGATAGGTTCCATTCAGTTTCCAAACGGAGGCCGACTGGCTTTCACGTACAGCAGCCAGGCCGGAAACCTTTTTCCTTGTGGTCATGTACGCAGAAAACAAAAGGATAAAACCAAAGAGTACAGCAATTGCGTTGACCGGCAGTATGGTAGATAAGTAGGCGCCGCCCACCGCAGCTCCTAGTGTAGTGGCTACCTCCAGAAACATACCCAGCCGGATATTAGTAAATCCTTCGCGCACAAAGGCCGCCGCCGCACCCGATGAGGTAGCCATGACGGAAATAAGTGAGGCCCCGATGGCATAATGGATGTCCACACCCAGGCCCAGGGTAAGCAAAGGAATAATGATAACGCCGCCACCCAAGCCGGTAAGGGCCCCTAAAAGGCCGGCCAGCAGGGCACCGGCAAATGCAATAAGGGTAAATAGTTCTATACTCAACGAAAGATAAATTTAGACCACAAACTTAACAAGGGAAATTGAAAAAGGGGAAAGAAAAAGAAAGGCGCATGCACCACAGGGTGTTTCACTCATTAAGGTACGGGATCATACCCATGCCCGCCCCAGGGGTTACAGGATGTGATGCGCTTCAACGTCAGCCAGCCTCCCTTCAGGGCCCCATATTTTTTTATAGCTTCCAGCCCGTACTGAGAGCAGGTAGGCGTGTAGCGGCAACTGGAGCCAAGCAAGGGCGACAGAAATTTTTGATACAGCCTGATTAAAAATATAAAAACTGCTTTCATGACCGAAACAAAGGTAGTTATTGTGAAGGGAACAAGGACAAGCGCGTTTCAGGAAGCGGTGATTACGCCCGCCAACTTATGTTGCACCTGTTGTACCCGGGCTACGGCCTGCGCGAATGTGGGCGCTTCTGTGCCGGTAAATACCAGGAAACAATGGAGTTGTTTGCCCTCAGGAATGGCCCCATATAATGTTTGCTTATTCAGGCGCCAGGCCTCCTTAAGCAGCCGCCTGATGCGGTTTCTGTCTACTGCTTTTTTGATCTTCTTTTTCGGAATGCTGAAACCCGCACGCACAGGTGCATGACTCGTTGCATCCTGGTCCTGCATCAGGTAAATAACACGTAAGGGGAAAACAGAAAACGCCTCTCCGGACCGGAAAAGCGTCTCAATTTGCTTACGTAATTGCAATCGCTCACTTGCGCCAAACCCATGATGAATACGGGAGGTACTCATAACAAATAAGGTTTAAGTAGCTCTAAAAAATTATTTCAGGCGCAATTCGTCAGATACGGTAAGTTTCTTGCGGCCTTTTTTACGACGGGCAGCCAACACTTTACGGCCGTTTACAGTTTGCATACGTTGACGAAATCCGTGAACTGATTTACGACGACGACGAGATGGTTGATATGTACGTTTCATAATATTAAAGTGATTCTAGATCTTCACAATTTTCCAAAAGGACTGCAAAGGTAAAAGTAATATTTATAATAGCAAAATGATTTTTAAACTATCCTTTAATAAGCCAGCAGGCGGTCAATGGCTGCGTCCAGGCGCTTTTTTGCCAGGAAATTCTGCTCCAGCTCTATCGCAAAGGGTACAGGGGTATCCAGGCTGGCACAGCGCACTACAGGGGCATCCAGATGCTCAAAGCAATGCTCCCCGATCCAGGCCGCCAGCTCACCGCCAATCCCGCCGGTAAGGGTAGCTTCATGCAGGAGCAGCACCTTTCCCGTGCGCTTTACCGCTGCGGCTATGGCTTCATAATCCAGCGGCAATAGGCTCCGCAAGTCAAGTATGTTAATGGAACGCTCAGGATGCTGTGCGGCATATTCCAGCGCCCAGTGCACCCCGCTGCCATAGGTAATGATGCTCAGGTCTTCGCCTTCCTGCACCAGCTTTGCCTTTCCTATTTCAATGGTATAATAGCCTTCCGGCACCGGGCCGCTAATACTTCGGTACAAGGCTTTATGTTCAAAAAACATAACCGGATTCGGATCTTCAAATGCCGCCAGCAACAAGCCTTTGGCATCTTCCGGCGTAGCCGGATATACAACCTTGAGGCCGGGCGTATGGGTAAACCAGGCTTCATTGCTCTGCGAATGGAAAGGTCCGGCACCTACGCCGCCTCCTGTGGGCATCCGCACCACCACATCGGCATTTTGCCCCCAACGATAGTGGATTTTAGCCAGGTTGTTCACAATCTGATTGAAGCCCACACTCACAAAGTCGGCAAACTGCATCTCCATCATGGACTTAAATCCCTTTATAGACAAACCCAAGGCAGCGCCCACTATGGCGCTTTCGCAAAGGGTGGTATTTCTTACGCGCGCCTTGCCATACTTGGCCATAAGGCCCTCGGTTACTTTAAAAGCGCCGCCATATTCTGCTATATCCTGCCCCATAAGCACCAGGTTATCATGCTTTGCCATAGCCATATCCATTGCTTCACTGATGGCTTGTATGAGTTTCTTTTCGGAGCGGGGCATGGCGGAAGTATCCGTGCCGGCAGCGGTATACGGCTGAAACAGGTCGGCTACTTCCTGATCTGTATCTGCCACGACGGGCTTTGCGGCAAAGCCCACTTCCAGTCCATGTTCTATTTCCTGCTGAATGTCTTGTTGTATCTGTTCGATCTGTTGCTGATCCAGCACCTGTTCCGCCAGCAGGAAAGCTTCATAATTTTTTACCGGGTCTTTTTCAGCCCAAAGGGTAAATAATTCCTGGGGTACATATTTGGTACCACTTGCTTCCTCGTGTCCGCGCATCCTGAAGGTCATCGCCTCAATCAGTATCGGCTTTTGCTCCTTAATGCAATACGCCCTGGCTTCCTTTATAGTATTGTATACCTCCAGTATATTATTTCCGTCAATGGTAATCCCCTTCATACCATATCCTAAGGCCCGGTCGGCCAGCTGCGCACATACAAACTGTTCGTGTACCGGCGTGCTGAGTCCGTAACCGTTATTCTCTATCAGGAATATAACCGGAAGTCCCCATACGGCTGCCGTATTAAGCGCTTCGTGAAAATCGCCTTCGCTGGTTCCGCCGTCTCCCGAAAAAGCAAGCGATACCTTATCTTCATGGCGTAGCTTATGGGCCAGGGCAATACCATCGGCTATAGCAAGCTGGGGGCCCAAATGTGAAATCATACCGCAAATATGATGCTCGTTACTGCCAAAATGAAAAGAGCGCTCACGTCCCTTACTATAGCCCTCCCGGCGACCCTGCCATTGTAAAAACAACTTATCAAAAGGCATTTTCCGGGCGGTAAACACGCCCAGATTACGGTGCAGGGGCATAATATATTCGTCCGTATCGAGCGCCATGGTAGCACCCACGGCTATTGCTTCCTGCCCTATGCCACTAAACCATTTACTTACACGCCCCTGCCGCAGCAGGATCAGCATCTTTTCTTCAATCATCCTGGGCTTTACCATCTCCTTGTAAAGTGACCTTAAGCACTCATCAGATATGCCCTCACGGGAAAACTGTATCATCGCCTTATAAAATTTGCGCAAAGGTAAATCTTTATCTTACAGCCAGGGCTAATTTTTAGGGGTCCGGATCCTCCGTTTTACCCAGCCCGGGAAAAAAATCCGTGGCAATCTTTTGTTTTTCGATTCTTAAAATTATATTTGTAACGATTTGTGGTATTTAACATGGTATCCACCTGTTTAGGTACCAATGCCAGAATTGTTTTTTCCGGACTAAAATTGAAGCTTTGAAAAAAATATTACTTACCTGTATTACAGCGCTACCTTTACTTGCTTTTGGACAGAAGCACCACGAAATCGGTGTCTGGGTAGGGGCCAGCAACTATTATGGCGACTTGCAAAACAACTGGACTCCTACGGGCAACGCCAACCTCAGGACTTATCAACCCAGTGCAGGTATTATTTACAAGTATTATCCCAATCCGCAGGTAGGCTTCCGGTTTGGCGCTTCCTTTATACGGATCACTGGGGCTGACAGTCTTTCGGCTGTGGCTGCCAACCAGCTCCGCAACCTCAACTTCACGAACAATATGTTTGAGACCTACGGGGCCATTGAGCTGAACCTGTTGCCCATTGATATGGAAAAATTCAAATTCACCCCCTACGTATTCGGTGGTATCGGGGCGTTCTATGGCAGTCCTTTTACGGAGGATAAAAACGGGGACAAAGTATTTCTGCGCAATATGAGCACGGAAGGCCAGGGATTACCTCAGTATCCTGATCGTAAAGTATATCCGGTGGTGAATGCCATGTTTCCTTTCGGAGGTGGTGTAAAAGCCTTTATCGGCAATACGGTCATGCTATCGGCCGAAGTAGGTCTGCGTTATACATCTACCGACTACCTGGATGATGTAAGCCGTTCTTATGTCAATATGGATACCCTCCTGGCTTATAAAGGACAGAATGCGGTAGACCTCTCTTATCGGGGCAATGAAAAACTGGATTGGGATGGCAATTATCCGAATTACAAGTTTCAACGTGGTGATTTTAAGCGCAATGACTGGTATTGGACGGTTGGCATTTCTGCCACCGTTTACTTTGATGCCTTCGGACAGGTAAAAGATTATATCCAGACCAACTGTCCACGTATCTTTGGCCGTAGATAAAACATGTTCAATACACCTCTATTTACAATACATTATAAAAAAGCCCGGAACTTCCGGGCTTTTTTTAGGCAACATAATCTACATGAAAAGGCGGCCTGTTCCCTGAATATGCATTTATTGGCGTGGCTTTATTATTATCTTTTTATCTTTGCACCCGTTTACATTTCTATTTGCAAATTATAAATATCATTCCTAATGAAAATACTGGTTTGTATAGCCCAGGCTCCCGACACGACCTCTAAAATATCCTTCACGGATAATAATGCCAAGTTCAATGAACAAGGTGTAACTTTTATCATCAACCCCTACGACGAGTGGTACGCCCTGGTGCGTGCCCTGGAACTGAAAGAATCGGGCGCTGCTACCGAAGTACATTTGGTAACTGTGGGTGGTCCTGCTACCGAAGCGGTTATCCGGAAAGCACTGGCTTTGGGCGGCGACCAGGCATTTCGCATCAACGCGGAAAGCACAGACATATACCAGATCGGTGCCCAGATTGCCGAATTTGCTAAGGATAAAGGATATGACCTGATTCTGACCGGTAAAGAATCTATTGATTACAACAACGCATCCGTAGGTGCTGCCATTGCCGGCGCCCTGGATTATAACTATGTAGGCTTTGCTACCCAACTGAACATTGAAGGCGGAAAGGCTGAGCTGAAACGTGAAATAGAAGGCGGGGAAGAAACAGACACTGCGGTACTGCCGCTCGTGGTAGCTTGCCAAAAAGGTATGGCTGAAGCCCGTATTCCTAACATGCGGGGCATTATGGCCGCCCGTACCAAGCCACTTAATGTGGTAGAACCGGCTGCAATTAACGCCCTTACCGAAATCGTTTCTTATGACCTGCCCCCAGCCAAAACCGGTGTAAAATTATTTACTGCCGACCAGATGGATGAACTGGTAGCAGCATTGCATAACGAAGCAAAAGTAATTTAACCTAAAAGCGGAGCACGCTCCTTACTTAATCAATTCTAAAAAATTTCGAAAATGTCTGTTTTAGTTTTTGTCGATCATACACAAGGTGCCTTTAAAAAGAAGGCCTTCGAAACTGTAAATTATGCCGCCGAAACCGCTAAGCGGGTGGGTGGAAATGTTACCGCATTGGTACTGGGTACCGTAAGCGAAGCCGAGCTGGCCCAACTGGGACAATATGGCGCAAATCAGGTGCTGCACGTAACAGATGCCCGTTTAGACAACTTTGTGGCCAAAGCATACGCCAAGGCCATTGTAGCAGCTGCTAAAAAAATAAATGCCCAGGTCATCATCGGCCCTTACAATGTAAGTGGCAAAGCCGTAGCCGGTATGGTAGCCATGCAACTGCAAGCCGGCCTGGTATCTGGTGCCATTGATTATCCGCAGACCGACAACGGGTTTGTGGTAAAGAAGACGGTTTTTTCCGGTAAGGCTTTTGCCCATGTAAAGATCAATTCCGATATTAAAGTAGTCACCCTGGTACCCAATTCTTTTTCCGTTACCAAATCTGAAGGTAGCGCCGCTGCCGAAACCCTTGCTGTAGACTTTACGGATGCTGACTTTGGGGTCAGCAAAGTGTCTGAGGATGTAGTGAAAGGCGAAGTACCTTTAAGCGAGGCGGAACTGGTGGTATCCGGAGGTCGCGGCCTTAAAGGCCCCGAAAACTGGGGTATTCTTGAAGACCTGGGCAAGGCATTAGGAGCCACTCTGGCCTGTAGCCGTCCCGTGGCCGACGCGCATTGGCGTCCGCACCACGAACACGTAGGTCAGACCGGTGGTACCATCAGGCCTAACCTGTATGTAGCCGTGGGTATCTCCGGAGCTATCCAGCACCTTGCGGGTGTCAATAGTTCCAAAACGATAGTGGTCATCAACAAAGATCCTGAAGCTCCCTTCTTTAAAGCCGCAGATTATGGCGTAGTGGGCGATGCGTTTGAGATACTCCCCAAACTGACAGAAGCAGTGAATAAATTCAAGGCCGGTCAGCACTAAGCAATGCCGCATAGCCTAATTCAAAAAAGAGGTTTCCCCAAAGGAAGCCTCTTTTTTGATAGACAACAGTTTTACAAAACATTTACAGCCTACCACTCAACCTTTTACCTGCCAGCCTGTTATCTCCTTTTCTACCAAATATTAAATTTATATTGTCATGGCAAAAGCAAAGCGAAGTACCCAACCCAAGAATGAAATAGGCATTTCTACAGCCAACAGAAAGACGGTGGCCGACGACCTTAACCAATTACTGGCAGACGAAGTGCTCCTGTATATCAAAACACGCAAATTTCACTGGAATGTAGTAGGGCCGCAATTTCATGACCTTCACCTCTTCCTGGAAGGACAATATAATGAGCTGGCACTTATTGTAGACGCAGTGGCCGAGCGCGTGCGCAAGATTGGTTTCTACGCAACGGGCAGTATGAAACAGTTTCTGTCTGATACCCAGCTCAAGGAACACAATGCCGATGGCGGCATCACCTTCGACATGCTGAGCGAACTTATCAGTGATCATGATACGATCATTCGTCATATCAGGGAGCTGATTACGAAGTTTGACGAAACCTGTGACGACGCAGGTAGCGCCGATTTTGTAACCGGCCTTGTAGAAAAACATGAAAAAATGGCCTGGATGCTCCGTGCTACTGTAGCTTAAGGCAAAACAACCTTTTGAATCCCATGCAGCCCCGTTTGGGGCCTGTAGCATGGCCATCCGGCTCTTGATAAAAAGGACTACCTCTGTGCAGGTGGTCTTTTTTTCTTAAAAATTAATCCCGGGCTCAAGCCATAGTTAGTTAACTTTATGCCTTAATTCCGCTGCCTCATGCACTATACCGCCCCCATAAACGTGATTATTACAGGCGCCACCGGCATGGTAGGCGAAGGGGTGCTGCTGAGCTGCCTGGATCAGCCTTCCATTGCCAGGGTGTTGGTACTGGTGCGAAAGCCCCTGTCCTTTTCCCATCCGAAAATGGAAGTGCTTGTCCACAACGACTTTCATGACCTGCAGGCGGTAGAGGCAAGGCTGGCCAACTACCAGGCCTGTTACTTTTGCCTGGGCATTTCTTCGGTAGGCGTGAACAAGGCCAGGTATTTTGCCACCACCTACGAGCTTACCTTGTATGTAGCCCATACACTTAGCAGACTTAATCCCGACATGAGCTTTTGTTATGTATCGGGTGCGGGTACCGATAGCAAGGAACGCAGTCGCCTTTCCTGGGCAAGGGTAAAGGGACGCACAGAAAACGAGCTTTGCCGGCTGCCTTTCAAACAGGTATTTAACTTCAGGCCGGGCTTTATTAAACCACTTAAATCACAACAATTTGCCCATAAGCTCTACCAGTACCTGGGCTGGCTTTATCCTATAGGCAGGTTGCTCTACCCAAAAGGCTTTTGCACCATGGAGGAACTGGCAAAAGCCATGCTGAACGTCACGTTTAATGGCTACCCGAACAATCCCCTGGAAGGCACCGATATCATTCGGGCGGCACGGCAACCACTGCCTTCAGTCGGGACCAGTACGACTATTTAATTCACTTATTTTTGCTCCTATTCTTTACCGCATGTCTCCAACTACCAAAACCACTAAAAAGAAAACCAAACCATCAGCTCCTAGTGCTCCGGATGCCATTGTTATTCAGGGCGCTCGTATGCACAACCTCAAAAATATTACCGTCGCCATACCCAGAAATCAATTGGTGGTCGTCACCGGTGTGTCCGGATCGGGAAAATCATCCCTGACCATGGACACTTTATTTGCCGAAGGCCAACGCAGGTACGCGGAAAGCATGAGCAGCTATGCCCGGCAGTTTCTGGTACGTATGGATAAGCCCGATGTGGACTTTATCAAGGGTATTTGTCCGGCCATCGCCATTGAACAAAAAGTAACGACCCGGACACCGCGCTCTACCGTGGGCTCCATGACCGAACTCCAGGATTACCTGCGGCTGCTTTACGCCCGCATCGGCCGTACCTACTCGCCGGTATCCGGCAAGGAGGTTAAAAAGGACGATGTGAGTGATGTGGTAGATGCTTTAAGGCAAATGGAAGCCGGCACCAAGGTATTGATTATGGTGCCGTTCAAAACCATGAACGGAAGGAGCATCCGGGAGGAGCTGAACATCCTGATGCAAAAAGGGTTTTCCAGGATATATGTAAAGCCCGACAGCCGCAAGCAACAGGAGGCTAATTCAGGCGAAGTACTCCGGATTGAGGATCTTTTGGAAGAGCAGGACGCGCCTTTGGTTTTTCCCAAAGCTAAAGTGTACCTTTTGATCGACCGGGTGGTCACCAGCCCGGAGCCGGAGGAAGAAGACCTGCATCGATATGCCGACAGTATACAAACGGCCTTTTTTGAAAGCGAAGGAGATTGTGTATTGGAAACTAATGGCTCAGCTATTCTTTCTTTCAACAACCGTTTTGAAGCAGACGGACTGACCTTTGAAGAGCCCACACCCAATTTCTTTTCTTATAACAACCCCTACGGTGCCTGTCCGGTATGCGAAGGCTTTGGCCAGGTATTAGGAATTGATGAACAACTGGTGATCCCGGACCGCTCACTGAGTGTGTATGAGGATGCCGTGGTGTGCTGGAAAGGAGAAAAGATGAAAGCCTGGAAGGAAAGGTTTATCAGAACGGAAGGAAAGAAAGGCTTCCCCATCCACAAGCCCGTTGCTGCACTCAACGAGGAACAGCACAGCACCTTACAGGCTTGGATTGCCGATTTTTTCAGCATGGTCGAAGAAAATCTTTACAAGATCCAATACCGCGTGATGCAGGCCAGGTACCGGGGACGCACACCCTGCCCCACCTGTAAGGGTAGCCGGCTCCGGCCCGATGCCTTGTATGTAAAAATAAACGGCAGTGATATCGGTCAGCTTTCGGCCATGCCTGTGGATGAGCTGTATGCCTGGTTTCAGCAGTTGAAGCTCAACAAGCAGGAGCAGACCATTGCCATGCGTATGCTGACGGAAATAGACCAAAGGCTTAAAACCCTGCTTGATGTAGGCCTCAGTTACCTGACAATGAACCGGCTGGCCAACTCCCTTTCCGGGGGCGAAAGCCAGAGAATTCAGCTTACGCGCTTCCTGGGTAGCAACCTGACCGACTCCCTGTATATATTGGATGAACCCAGCATTGGCCTGCATCCGAGAGATACCGCCAGGCTGATCAAAGTGCTGAAGCACCTGCGCGACCTGAACAATACGGTGGTAGTCGTGGAACATGATGAAATGATGATGCAGGAATCTGACCATATTATTGACATGGGACCTCTTGCCGCCCACCTCGGCGGCCAGGTGATTGCCACAGGCAGCTATGCCGACATCGTGCGCGATCCGGAAAGCCTGACGGGCAAATACCTTTCCGGGAGCTTACAGGTAACCGCACCTGGCAAAGAAAAGCGGAACCCTTTACATTTCATTGAACTAACCGGCTGTCGGCAGCATAACCTGCAAGGGATTGACGTATCCTTTCCCTTACAACTACTATGTGTGGTCACCGGGGTGAGTGGTTCGGGAAAGACAACGCTGGTAAAGCAAACCTTGTACCCGGCGCTGCTGCGCCATTTTGGCGAAAACGGTGAACGCCCCGGCATCCATACCTCGCTTAGTGTGGATAAACGTATCATTTCCCATGTGGAACTGGTAGATCAGAATCCCATAGGCAAATCATCGCGGAGCAACCCGGTAACTTATATTAAAGCGTATGATGAGATCCGGAACCTGTTTGCCAAACAAAAAACAGCTAAAATGCGCGGCTTTGAACCCAAGCATTTTTCCTTTAACGTAGATGGCGGCCGTTGTGACACCTGTAAGGGTGAAGGAGAGGTGGTGGTGGAAATGCAGTTTCTCGCCGATGTCCATTTACTTTGCGAAAGCTGTAAGGGACAGCGGTTCAAGGATGAAGTACTGGACATCACCTACCGGGAAAAGAATATTCATGAGGTGCTGGAAATGAGTGTAGACGAGTCCATTGCTTTCTTCCGGGACGAAAAGACGCTCGTGCAAAAACTACAACCCCTCAGCGATGTAGGACTGGGCTATGTAAAGCTCGGTCAGTCCTCCAATACCCTCAGTGGCGGCGAGGCACAGCGGGTAAAACTAGCCTCTTTTCTGGGCAGGGGCAATACTAAAGAGCGGGTGCTGTTTATTTTTGATGAACCAACCACAGGGCTCCATTTTCATGATATCAGCAAACTGTTGGGTTCTTTTAATGCCTTGATTAACCAGGGACATTCTATTATTGTTATCGAACACAATACAGATGTGATCAGGCAGGCCGACTGGATCATTGATATTGGCCCGGAAGGCGGTAAAGGCGGAGGACAATTGCTTTACAGCGGGCTGCCGGGCGGGCTCAAAAAGGTTAAAAAGAGCCATACAGCCAGGTACCTGTAAAAGCTGCCTTCGCTGGCAGTATTTCTACTTTATTGAGGTATGAGCGGGCTTACTTCCCGTTCTTTTCGCGGTTTTTAATTTCGTCACGGATGGCTATAGCCTGTATGTAATCTTCGTTGTCGAGCACCTGCTGTAGCAATTCATTGAGTTCCTCCAGGGTACGGCTTTTGAGGTCGTTTGCCGGGTTGGCTTCGGTGGCACCTTCAGCCTCTTCTCCTTCTTCCTCCCGGGGGTCGGAAGAGAGGGCGGTGTAGGGCTGCTCGCTGTTTTGGAACATGCCTGCCGCATCGAGTATATTCTCGTAGGTAAAAATAGGGCAACCGATGCGTACTGCCAGTGCCAGCGCATCGGAAGTACGGGAATCGATCTCTATGGTTTCCGTGCCCGAACGGCACACCAGTTGGGCATAAAAAATAGCTTCCTCCAGCTTATAAATCAGCACTTCCTGTAGTTCAATATTAAACGCAAGCATGAAGTTATAGAACAGGTCGTGGGTCAGGGGCCGGTTAGGCTTGATGCGCTCCAATGCGACCACTATGGCCTGTGCTTCAAAAGCACCGATCACGATGGGTAGGCGCCTTAAACCATTTAGCTCACCCAGCACTACAGCATACGAATGTGTTTGCGTTACACTGCTGGATAAGGCCACTATTTCCAATTCTATTTTTTTCATTGATATACGATTCCTTCAGATTAATTATTTTTTCAAAACAGGAAGGTAACAAACCTTCATTATATAAACAACGACGCCCGCGCGCCGGCTCTTCCGGCATCAGAACAGTGTTGGCGCATCATCTGTAGCACCCTCTTTCTTCTTCTTTCCGGCGGGCTCCTCCTCGACAGCTTCAGCCGGAGGCTCGGGTTCCTCGTACTGTAGTTCCAGCAATTGCTTATCACACAATTTATTCCCCACTGCTTTCCAACCACTGATGTTTACCTTGTCTGCCAGGCGTACTACTTCTGCTACCGCATCAGTTTTCTTCTTACCCAGTTTCAAGGTCACTACCGGATCGTCGGCCGTGGTGACCAGCTCCAGCTTGTGTTTAGGACCGTCCTTAATAAACATAAATTTGTTCTTTAAGGTTTGCGTCTCGATCAAAAAGCGTTTCACATTGTACTGGCTCTTGTCCGCATCGTAATACACGGCGGTGACTGCCTTAGCCGGATCGAATTTCTCTATACGCATGATCTGGGCCACGTCATACCGGTTAGCCAGGTCAAAGTCTGTGAGTTCATAATGACCATCTTTGTAGAATACCACAATATGATCGTCCACATCAAAGCTGCCAAGCAAGCGACCGTAGCCATCGGTGTTTAAGCGGCCTACCTGCGGATCATACCATATTTTAGGCGCAGACAGGGTGCTTTTACCCTGCTCTTTAAATTTTACCTGGCGTACCGGATATTTGGTCACCTGATTGCCCTGCGATCCCCTTCCTTTAATCACCAGTTCTTCGAAGTAGAGATCAAAGACCTTAATACGTGCAGTGCTGCCGGCAGAGAGGGTGATGGTAACCACCTCAGCTTCGCCATTAGGATTAGCGGTAAAGTAGAGTACTTTGCTGCCTTTGTTGCCCTTGCTCAGGTCATATTCCTTATCGCGGGTTACACTGGTTACGTTAAAGCGTTTGGCATAACTCACACCACTGCCACCATCCATATATATCATATTATAGGTGGTGCGGTCATCGTTTTTACGAAACACATCTACGTGTATGATGTCCTTACCTACAAAGGTCTTTTCGGCTACTTTGGTCACCACCATGCTGCCGTCTTTGCGAAAGACAATAATGTTGTCAATATCCGAGCAATCTGTTACAAACTCATCTTTTTTAAGGCCGGTGCCAATGAAGCCGTCTTTTCGGTTCACGTATAGTTTGGCATTAGCTATAGCTACCTTAGTAGCCTGTATGGTATCAAATTGTTTGATTTCCGTTTTGCGCTCCTTATCCTTCCCGTATTTTTTCAGCAGGCCCTCGTAGTAGGCTATGGCAAAATCGTTCAGGTGTGCAATATGGTGTTTGGTTTCTTCAATATGCGTCTCTGTGGCTTTAATATGTTCATCGGCCTTAAACGAGTCGAACTTAGATATTCTTTTGATCTTGATCTCTGTTAAGCGCACAATATCCTCTGTCACGATGGCCCTTCTGAATAGTGCCTTATAGGGTTTCAGACCTTTATCTATAGCTGCCAACACGCCTTCCCAGGTAGTTTCCTCTTCTATATCGCGGTAAATCCTTTTTTCTATAAATATTTTTTCGAGCGAAGAGTAGTGCCAGTCGTTTTCAAGTTCTGACAGTCTCAACTCCAGTTCCCGGTGCAGCAGGTGCTTGGTATGAGCTACAGAATGTTCCAGCAATTGTGTTACCCCTACAAAATGGGGCTTGTCATCAATGATGATGCAGGCATTGGGTGAAATAGAGATCTCACAGTCGGTAAAGGCATACAAGGCATCAATGGTCTGGTCAGAGGAAACGCCGGGGGCCAGTTGCACCTGTAGTTCTACTTCCCGGGCAGTGTTATCCGTTACACTCTTTATTTTTATTTTTCCGCTATCGTTCGCTTTCAGAATGCTATCGATCAATTGCTGGGTGGTAATACCGTAAGGTACCGAACGGATCACGAGTGTTTTCTTGTCCAGCTCTTCGATATGTACGCGTACCCGCACCTTACCGCCCCTGGCGCCATCATTATAATGGCTCACATCTATCATGCCTCCTGTTATGAAGTCTGGAAACAAGCTGAATTTTTTGCCTTTAAGGTGCTTTACAGCTGCCTCTATCAGTTCGATAAAATTATGTGGCAGTATTTTAGTGGATAAACCCACGGCAATGCCCTCCGCACCCTGAGCCAGCAAAAGGGGGAACTTCATGGGCAGCGTTACCGGCTCGTTCTTACGTCCGTCGTAGCTCAACTGCCAGTTGGTGATCTTGGGATTAAAGGCCACATCCAGTGCAAACTTCGATAAGCGGGCCTCTATATACCGCGCGGCAGCGGCACTGTCGCCCGTGCGCACATCTCCCCAGTTACCCTGTGTTTCTATCAGCAGGTCCTTTTGCCCCAGGTTGGTGATCGCATCGCCAATGGAGGCATCGCCATGCGGGTGATACTGCATAGTTTGGCCAATGATGTTGGCCACTTTATTAAAACGACCATCATCCATTTCCTTCATGGCATGCATGATGCGGCGTTGCACGGGTTTCAATCCATCTTCAATAGCAGGTACAGCCCTTTCCAGTATCACATAGCTGGCATAACCTAAAAACCAGCCCTCAAACATTTTATTTACCGAAGGCGCATTATGTTCCTGATATTCCAATTCCTGTTCGGTCATGTATGTTTACCTATTATAATTTTTACAACAACTGGATGCAAATTTAAGGAAATGCGGCGACGAGGTGGCCGTTCAAATTTAAAGCCGGCTCAGGACGCCATCTGCCGCCAGTTTTGTTCCATTTCAGCCGCATCCCGGTCTACCTGCTTCATCAACTCGTAATGCACCAGCAGATTGATTCCAAAACCAAAGACGAGTACACCCAATAAGATCCCGTACCATAGGAAGGGCAAGAAGGCAACGCCCCCGATCAGGACAAACTGCAGGAAGACAAACCAGCCGATCTGATGTGTGCTTGCCTGGAGCGCAGCCTCGTAATAAACGGCAGCATATTTATTTTTGCTTCTTTTCAGGCGCATGGGGTATATCCCGGTCGCATAAGTCGTGATGATAAGAAGCGGCACAAGCTCGGCCCAGAAGGAAATACTATTTACCTGTAATATATAAGTTATCTGCCCTACCAAAATCGCCAAGGCAGCAATGCCCAGCGCGTGTACAGACAAGCATTTTTTCTTGTAAAGGAAACTATAGGTTCTCTTATACCGGCTCTGTAGACCGGCCTTGAAGCTTTCTGACAGGGGCGCAAAACCCTTTACACCAAACGAGCGATGCGCCTGCTTCATGGCCTCCTCCAGGCTCATCTGCCTGTTTTCTGTCATCAAAGCCTCTACCTTACAGGCAAAGTGGTCCAGCAACTCCAACATAACCGCGGGATCGGCAAAGGCCACCGATCTGGACCTGATGAACTGCTGCAAGGCCTGTAGTTCTTCCTTATTCAACACCCTGTTATCCATGCTTCAAACGGTATTTCAAAATTTTCTTTAAATCAGCCATGCGTTCTTCCAATACCTGCAGGTAGCGCGCCGATTCCTTTTTCCCCTGCCGGCTCAGCTTATAGTACTTGCGCATTCTGCCGCCTACCATTTCCGTCTCGGTCTGTAGCAAGCCTTCTTCTTCCAGCTTATGCAAAGCGGGATACAAAGCCGCTTCTGTGATCTCGGTCTTACCACGGCTGCCTTCCCGTACTGCTTTGGTCATTTCATAGCCATACATCTTCCCATTATTCCGGAGCAGTTGCAGTATAATAGTGGTCAGGCTTCCTTTTATGATTTTTCCGCTTTCCATGCAGCACAAATATAACAATAATTGAAAAATATACCTAATTAACTGGGGCATACATAGCCCTACCCTTCTTCGCCCTGCCAAATCGCCCATGCCGCCTCTGCCTGCTGTACCAGCATCCCGTAGCCATTAGCAGTAGTTGCTCCCCGGGCAGCCCCCTGTTGCAAAAACAAAGTTTGTTCCGGATTATAAATCAGGTCGTA
>JBEBUO010000021.1:0-18527 GCA_040393285.1 Taibaiella helva
ATGTCTTTATTGGCCCGGTAAGCACCGTCGCAGGTGACGATAAAGCGGGCTTGCGCATCCTGCAGCCGATCGGCAATGCTTTGCGCACTGAAGCCGCCAAAGATAACGGAGTGCACGGCACCGATGCGCGCGCAGGCCAGCATCGCAATGGCCAGCTCCGGTATCATGCCCATATAAATACACACCCGGTCACCTTTCTTCACCCCGTTATTTTTAAGCACGTGAGCAAACTGCATCACCTTAAAATGGAGGTTGCGATAGCTTAGTCTGCGGGGGGCCTCCTCGGGATCATTCGACTCCCAGATAAAAGCCGCCTGGTTGGCACAGGTGCCCAGGTGGCGGTCCAGCAGGTTTTCGGTAATGTTGAGTTTGCCGCCTTTGAACCATTCGATCTTCGGTTGCTTAAAATCCCATTCCAGTACCTTGTCCCAGCGCTTGCGCCACATAAATGTACCGGCTACACCGGCCCAAAAGCCCGCGGGATCAGTAATGCTGCGCTGGTAGGCGGCTTCATATGCTGCTACACTGCTGATCTGGTAGGGATAGCTCATAGGGTATCGGATTTGTTTGTCTACTAAGTTAACCATTGCCGTCATAAGTGTTCCTGTTTGTCAGGTCTTTCACATAATTTTTTTTATTTAGGGCCCTCATGCTGAACTTGTTTATGTCATTTTAACCTATATTTGCAGCAGGCAGGCACAATTAAAAATACTTCTGCTATGCCCCAAACTCCCTGAATGCCTTAATGACCCATGCGGTAACAGTACTACTCCAGGGAACTGACTCATCTTATTGCACACATTAATGGAATACAATACCAAGCGCAACCACCTGACCATGCCGGAGTATGGACGCCATATTCAACACATGGTGAATACCCTACGTACCATAGAAGACCCCGAAATCAGGCAAAAGAATGCCCAGGCCATTATTGAGCTTATGGGTGTGCTCAACCCGCATCTGAAGAATGTGGAAGATTTCAGGCATAAGCTCTGGGACCATCTTTTTCTCATTGCCGATTTTGACCTCGATGTCAAATCGCCCTACCCGATACCTACCCGCGAAAAGCTGTTTCGCAGGCCGGAGCGTGTGCCCTACCCGGTAGAAAATAGACGACTGCGTCATTTGGGTAAAAACCTGGGCCGTATTATTGATAAAGCCCTGCTGGAAACGGATGAGGAGAAACGCAAAGGCTTTACACAGACCATAGCCTATTATATGAAACTGGCGTATACCAACTGGCACCGGGAGTCGGTACATGATGACATGATTAAGGAAGAGCTGACCGAGATTACCGGCGGCACACTGAATTATACTGCCGGCGGCATCAGGGTACGCTTTGATAACCGGCATAGCAACAACTACAAAAAAAGCCAGAGCAACAGCCGTAATTATAAAGGAAACGCTGGTGGTCGGAATTTCAAAGGAGGGCAGGGTAAAAACAGCCCCAATAAGAACCGCAAAAATAAGTAGGCAAACAGATGCCTTGCCGGACAATATCGAAAAAACCGCTTTTCAGGAAGGCGGTTTTTTTGCGTGTCTTTACAGGTACAATAGCCATTCTTTATCGTGTTGTAAATGTTATCTTGAGTGCTACATGGGTTTACTAACAAGTTACCATTATGGACTTTAACAGCCGACCATTCTGATATAGACAAAATAATCGTTAATTTGCATAGTGGACAAGATTGGCTTCATGGAAATCAACATTTCAGGTACTAAGGGAAACCTTGACCTTACTCCAGATAACTACGATATCAGGGAGTTGATTACGATGCTTGAAAATGCCGAAAATTTACTCTATTCAGGTGATAAAAAAGACAGACCTACGATTAGTTATAGCATCGAAGAAGGCTCTGTAAAACATATTTTTAAAACATCAATACAATATATCATTGGCTTCAATGCTATAATTGGTCAGGTAGGACAAATAAAAAGCATTGATTTTCTGGACATGCGAACGGCGATGGCATTGGAAAGCATGCAAGACATTGCTGCAAAAAAAAATTATACATTTAAGATCAGGACCTCACTTAGCGATACCAATGAACTGAAATTAGATAGAACAACCCACTTTTACAGGACAGAAGCGATTTGGGCAGATGCCGAATTTTATTTCTACGGAAAGGTCACAAATGCTGGTGGTAAGGACAAGGCAAATATTCATATAACAACAGATGAGCTTGGAACTGTACGTATTCAAACACCAATTAGCTTTTTGGAAAGCTATGATGAAAATCTATTGTACAGGACCTTTGGTATTCGGGTAACAGGGAGACAACATTCAGAAACGGGTGAAATAGACACATCAACACTTAAATTTGTGGAGCTGGTGGACTATCAACCCAGGTACGACGAATACTATTTAAAAACGCTAAGGGAAAAAGCTAAGCATAATTGGCTTGGCACCATTAATCCGGATCAGTGGCTAAGGGAAATCAGAGGCGGTTATGACACATAGGAAAGCCGTTTTGCTTGACACCAGTTTTTTTCTTCGTTTCTTGAACGAAAGCGATTCCTTATTTAAAAATGCAGACAATTATTTTCGCTATTTTTTGCAGTATGATATAGATATGCTGATCTCCACGATCAGCATTGCGGAGTATTGCGTGGGTGGTAATATTCACGAATTGCCCCTGAAAAATTTGCAACTTGTTCCTTTTAATCTCAATCACGCGCAACGTACGGGAACGATTGCTAAAGTCGCCTTTCAAGCGAGGAAGTCCGGTACCCTGCATGTGCGTGAAAGAAACCTGATTCCTAACGATACCAAGCTTTTTGCCCAAGCAGATTGCGAAAAATCGGTTGCGTTTTACCTGTCTTCTGATACTGAAAGCCTGAAGATATACAACTTGCTACATGAAGTAACGCCACTCCATTTTCAGTTTCTTGACCTGAATATTCCTCATACCCAAGTTTTTGGTTTAATCGATTTTGGAGCATGAACACCTGCATTCCCCCTGCTTTGTTTGTGCTACAACAGCTTTTGCTAAGCTGCTAAAAGTACGCTTTAGTCTTCTTCTTGTATTTTACAAGTTTTTGGCTATTCTTTTCAGGAAGGCGGTTTTTTTGCGTTTTGAAAGCGGGTAGTATGTTTTTACTTTGCGAATCCTTCCCAAAACACAAAAAAGTAGCCTTCCGGACAAAAACGGAAGGCTACTTTTTACCCCATGAGTGGTTAGATATCTTAAAAACTTAGGTTTCTTTTCTAAAACCTGTGTTTTACCTGCTTTGCCTTTAATTCACTTTTACGGCACATACAAAATCCCTCAACTTTTTCACCTGTTCTGTCCTGTCCAGACGGCTTAAGCGGTTATTTTCGCTGAGGCGTATGGTATTTTCAGGCGGAAGTGTACGTATCAGGTTGTGCAGGGCCAGGGCATGCACAGCGTAGGTAGTGCCGGCAGTATTGCTTTGCTTGCCGGTAATGACGGCGATCACGGTACCGTTCTTATCCAGGATGGGTGCGCCGCTCTGCCCGGGATTGGCGGTAATCTCCAGTTGGTAAGACTGAATATCCCCATTATAACCGTTTTCGCTGCTGATATACCCCTCGTTATACACCGGATCTTCCTGGGGGTAGCCCAGGCTGAATACCCGCTGTCCTAAGCCAGAGGTAGACTTAGCGATGGCATAGGGAAGGGCCGACTTGCTGAAGCGGAAATGCTTATCCTCTACCTTGAGGATAGCCACATCGGCAGCAGGGTCCCTGGCTATAATATAGGCGCTGTAGGTCTCCCCGTCATTGGTCTGTACAAAAATATTATTGGCATCTTTTACCACATGAAAATTGGTCGCTACATAGCCGTCATTGGTCAGGGCAAAGCCGGTACCGCCAAAGCGTGCCGGATGCTGATCCTGAGGTTCTTTGTCCTTACTGAGGCTGTCAATAATTTTGGATTGGGAATGCTTAATGGATTCCAATTCCCGGCGCAGCAGGGTGTACTGCTGGTTGTTGGAGTTTTGGGAACCTTTATTCATGGCAAAATAAGTAGCGAGCGAAGACAGCATGACCAGACCGGCAGCCACGGCGCCTGTGCGCAGGTACTTGCGGAAGCTGAGCTGTCGGGGTGTTTTTTCGTATTCCGCAGCCCAGGCTTTCCGGTCGGTGGCCACCTCGGCCATCATTTGTCGCATGGCCTGTTGTTCTCCCGAGCTGCGCAACATACGGATCAGATCCACAGAAGCCTCGAATGAAGCCTTCAGCGCAGCATCATGTTGCAAGGCCATGTCCAGCATGTGCCCTTCATCACTGTTTAGCTGGTGGTCGATGTACCGTTCGGCCCAGTCGCTAATATTATTTTCAGTAATCATGGTTAAAAAATTAATCAACCCTACGGTTCGTATCAGCAAAAATTATTTCAACTTTAGTCCCGGTGTACGGGCAAAAAAGATCTTTTTTAATCGGCTCAGGCATTTATACTTCTGCGTTTTGGCATTCTCCGCATTCGTATACTGAAATGCGGCTGCTATTTCCTGCATACTTTTCTTTTCCACATAAAAGGCTTTCAGCAATGCGGCGCAAGGTGCTCCCAGTTGCTCCAGGGATTGTTCCAGTTGCTCAAACTGTAATTCCCGTTCCCAATGTTCTTCCAGGTCATCCTCCGGCTGCGTGCCTCCATAATAAGCGCCCTCTTCCTGCTCTTCGTCCATAGGACTCAGCAAAGGCCCTTTTTGTGCCAGCTTTTTGTACCATAAGCGTTTACTGACGGCAAACAAATAAGTACTCAGCTTACAAGTCAGGCAAAACTCCGCTTGCTGCGCCTTTTCATACAGTACCAGCAAGGCTTCCTGAAACACATCTTCCGCATCTGCCTCCATCCCGCCACGGCTCAGCATCCATCGTACCAGCACCGGATGGTAGCTCCGGTACAGGGCCGTTACGGCGTCCCGATGACCAGCTGCCAAGCCCTCTAATAATTCAATATCGCTGTATATGACCTGTGACAATGGTTTATTCTATTATTATGGAAAAGTAACCCAAAAGTCCGACAAAAAATTTTTTTTGAAAAATCGGGTTACCTTTTCTTCATTCCGGTATAAATGGTGAAATCAATTTTCAAAAAACTAAAAATCAACTAAAAATGAAAGCTGTTAAATTAGGCGTTTTCGCTATGGCTCTGGGTCTTTTTGCTGCATCTTGCGGTACTGCTACTGAAACTACTGAAGAAGCTCCTGCTACTGAAGTAATTACAGAAGAAACTACCACCAGCGAAGTAGTTCCCGGTACTGATTCAGTTGTAGAAACAACTACTACCACTACTGAAAGCGTAGATACTGTACAACACTAAGCAAACCTGCTTAGCCATGTGCTAAAAAATCAAGCCGGCTGTTCCGAAAGGGATAGCCGGCTTTTTCGTAATATGTACCTGCTTTCGCTAATGTTACGTTTCTTTGTAGCTAAATATTTCCTTTTTCTTCATGATCATTCGCAGTAAAGCACCTTTACGCATAGGTCTTGCAGGTGGCGGTACCGATGTAAGCCCTTATAGCGATCTCTATGGCGGTGCTATATTAAACGCTACTATTTCGTTATATGCACATGCCCATATAGAGCCCCTGGACCGGCCGGAAATACAGCTTGTGGCCATTGATCGTAACGAACAGCAAGTGCTTCCCATGAGCCCCGTATTGCCCATAGACGGCTGTCTGGACCTGGCTAAGGGTATTTACAACCGGATGGTGGCCGATTTCGGACCCCTTCCTTCCGGTTTTCGCCTCACGACCCATGTGGACGCTCCTGCAGGCTCCGGCCTGGGTACGTCTTCTACCTTAGTGGTGGCTATTCTGGGCGCTTTTGCCGAATGGCTGAAGCTGCCACTGGGTGAGTACGATGCCGCCCACCTTTCCTACCAGATCGAAAGAGCCGACCTACAGATGGCGGGAGGCAAGCAGGATCAGTATGCCGCCACCTTCGGCGGTGTCAATTTTATGGAGTTTTATGCCGACGATAAGGTGATTGTTAATCCTTTACGAATAAAAAGAGATTATTTATATGAACTGGAAAACAACCTGCTCCTGTATTATACCGCCACCAACCGTAATTCGGCCGTAATTATCGAGGCACAACAAAAAAATGTGACAGATAAGAAGTCAAATCCTATTGAGGCTATGCACCAACTCAAAGAGCAGGCCAGAATGATGAAGGAAGCGCTCCTCAGAGGTGAGGTAGATGAGATCGGTCGTATACTTGATTTCGGTTTTCAGCACAAAAAACAGATGGCTGCAGGAATCAGCAACCCGCTTATTGACGAGCTGTATGAAACGGCGCTTGGGGCGGGTGCCACAGGGGGTAAGATAAGTGGCGCAGGCGGTGGTGGTTTTATGACCTTTTATTGCCCCGGTACCAGCCGCTATGCCGTTATGGAGGCACTAAGCCGCTTTGGCGGCCGTTTTCACCCTTATCGTTTTGTCACCCAGGGTCTTTTTTCCTGGACGGTGGTATAAATGAACACATGCTTACCAGCCACAAGGGCCGATAAGCATGTGTAGGTATATATGTCTTTGTACTTCCTTTACCGTACACTTACCGCCACTTTCCTGTCGGTTACCCGGTCAGACTCCGGTGCCTCGGCAGGATATTGCGCATATTGCGATCCGTACCCCTCCGCTCCCGTTACCTGCTTGCCTACGCCGGCATTCTTTAAGGCAGCTGCTACGGCCTGGGCACGTTCGGTAGAGAGTTTTACATTCACAGCTTCATCGCCCACCCTGTCGGTATAGCCGCCTATTTTTATACTGGCTTCGGGAAAAGCTTTTAGTATAGCTACCATATTATTTACCTGTAGCTGGCTTTCGGCAGTTATCGTAGCGCTGTTGGTTTCAAAATTAAGGTTGTCGAAGTTGAACCAGGTATTCTTCAGCGAATCCTCACCCAGGCGCTTATAGTCGGTTTTAAGAAAAGTAACCAGCTGATCTTCGATGCCACCCCTGTACGCATCCAATTCTGTCCCGTCGGGCAGGATTACCTTGGTGGATGCGCGTGTGGTCGTCGTCACCGTTTCGGTCGTACTTTCCGTTACTACGGTATCAGGAGGAGGTACCGCCGCATCTTCTGTCTTATTGCACCCTTTGCCCATAAAATACCATATGGCCAGGCCTGCCAGTGCCAGCAGTAGCAGCCACATCAGCCAACCGCCACCGCTTTTCCTTTCTTCCACATATTCAGGAGGGGTAGCCATCGGGTTAATATCCTCTGCCACCACTCTTGGAAGTGGCTCGGAATGGCCGGCAAGCGAGCCAAGACCAAGGCTACCCAAACTCAAACCCGCAGGCAGGGCGGCCAGGATATTGTTCTTTTGTTCGCGTAAAAACTGGCGTATACCTCCCTCGTCCAGGTTAGCAGTACCGGCGTATTGCCCTACGGCCCCTAAGGCAGCTGGTGCAGACACCCCGAGCAGCGTATTGGCAGAAGATTCTTTAATACCCGCAAAACCGGATACAAGCCGTATGAGCTGATCCAGCTTGTCGCCAAAAATACTTTGAAGTAAGGTAATACCTTTACTTACAAAACTACTGTTGTCGGTAGCGTTGGCGCCGCCGGACAGTACGTCGTTGAGGTTTACCCCGCCGATGAGTTCTTTGGCGGAATTGATGAGGGAGCCCAGGCCATTAGCTCCGCCTTCAGCACGGTTGGCCAGGCCCGCAAGCACGGAGGGAATAATACCACCAAGCGCATTGCGTACATTAGATTCGTTTTCGCCGAGCAGGACGCCGGCCCTGGAAGCTGCATCGCCGGGAAAATAACTTTTCACCAGATCGACTAAATTAACTGCCATATGGGTTGTGTTTTAATTGTGAAAAGAAATAGATATGCGGGAATAACAACTATTTTACGAAATTGTTGCGTGATGGCGAATTTCTTATATATTCATTATTCAAGATGTAGGTTCATCTTGCCCGGCCTCTGTACCATGTGCACATGATGCCGGTACAGCATTGAATAGGAATGGTTTATGACTGGATAGCCCTGGGATACCAGGCATCCGGCAGGCATTTTCAGGCACGTGCAGGTCGTGTAAAAACGATGCATTACCAAAAATGGCCCATGCATGGGGAGACTGGCGATGGGGAGCGGTAAAGCCCCACCGTATTTGCCAGCAAGAACTTGTAGATCGCCTTTATCGGGCTACCTCTATCAACACCTTTTTATTTTTCAGGCGCTCATCCTTGATCAGGTGGAGGAGATGATTGACCCTTAAGCGGCGTACGGCCACAAAAGCGCTGAAATCCTTTACATCAATCAGACCGATATCTTCCTTTTTCAGCTCGCCCTTTTGGGTTAAAAAGCCCACGATGTCGATTTTATTGACCTTGTTTTTCTTTCCCAGCGGGATGTACAGGGTCGTCCAGGCCGGTTTTTCAGGCGGTGTAAAGGGTGGCTGCAAAAAAAAGGGATCGGGGGTATCGGTAACGTAGTCGGGCAGCCGGTCATGAGGGCCGAGCAGGAGGATAACGGTGCCACTGGCATCCATGCGGGCGGTACGGCCGTTACGATGGGTATAAATGTCGGGTGTATGGGGTAGCTGGTAGTGAATGATGTAACGGATATTGGGAATGTCGAGGCCCCGGGCTGCCAGGTCGGTAGTGACCATAAAATTGACACTACCGTTCCGGAACTTACACAAGGCACTGTCCCGGTCGCGCTGCTCCATGGAGCCATGGTAATACACATTGAATATGCCTTTTTCTTTAAGTTGGTAGCTGAGGCTTTCCACTATTTCTTTATGGTTACAAAAAATGATGGTGGCCCGGTTGCCAATCTGGCACAGTATGTCGGTAAGGGTACTGGCTTTGTCGGTTTCTGCGGTCACCATTTTTATATCCAGCAGCTTTTCGCTGCCATCGTCCTCGCCCAGAAAATTAAGTTCAACGGGTGCCCGTACGCCGGCAAAATCGGGGATTTCTATAGCGCGTGTGGCCGAGGTTAATATGCGTTGTTTCACTGCGGGCATGGCCGCTATAAGCTCTTCCATCACCTCCTCAAAGCCCAGCTCCAGGGACTTGTCAAACTCATCCAGTACCAGGGTCTCGATGGCCTCTGTTTTGATATTTCCCCTCCGGATATGGTCGGCAATCCGGCCCGGTGTGCCGACAATGATAGCAGGTGCCTGTATCAGGTTATTTTCTTCTATTTCCCTTTTATGGCCGCCATAGCAGCAGCTTATTTTGTGTCCGGTGCCCATCTGCCGGGCTACTTGTTCTATTTGCAGGGCCAGCTCGCGGGATGGCGCAATAATCAGTGCCCGGGTTTTTTTTTCTACCGCTTCCAGCTCCCGCAGTACCAGGAGTAAAAAAGCCAGGGTCTTGCCCGAACCGGTAGCAGAAAGCAGTAGCATATCCTTACCGGCCCATTGCGGGTCCAGTACGGCCTCCTGCATCTCATTCAGCGATGCGATATTAAGATTGGTGAGTATCCGGTCCAGATCGAGGTGTTGTGGTAGCATAGGCGCAAAGGTAATGTATTAGCAGGCTTTACCGGCCAGTAGTCAGCTTGCGGTTTCCATGTTTTAATTTGCACCAGGAATGGTGCTGTGGCAATACGGGATTTGGTGGCCAACTTATAGTACCGGCACTGGATATTTATCCTAAATTTGTTGCCGAACTGTTTTTTTATAATACAAGAGAAACCGAACCGGGGTATGGAAAATAACGAATTAAAGCTGGCCGTGCTGATCGATGCAGACAATGTGCCGTATGCTAATGTAAAAGGTATGCTGGAAGAGATTGCCAAGTATGGCATCCCGACGTTCAAGCGTATTTATGGTGATTTTACCAAACCCAACCTCACCGGCTGGAAATCGGTACTGCTGGAAAATGCCATTACACCCATCCAACAGTATGGATATACTACCGGCAAAAACGCTACCGATTCCGCGCTGATCATCGATGCCATGGATATCCTGTACACCGGCAGTGTCGATGGCTTCTGCATTATTTCCAGCGACAGCGACTTTACCCGGCTGGCTACCCGGCTACGGGAAGCCGGCAAAAAAGTGTTTGGCATGGGTGAACGCAAAACACCCACACCCTTCATCGCTTCCTGCAACAAGTTTATTTACATAGAAATACTGAAAAAAGATAAGGAGCCGGTGGTCGCTGCCTCGGCCAGATCGCCTAAAAAAAGCACAGCCCGTGCCAAAGTTGCCCCGAAAAGCCAGCAGCAATTGCTCCTGGATCTGGTAACGGAAAGCATTCAGGACATTGCCGAAGAGGATGGCTGGGTGTTTTTAGGGGTGCTGGGCAATCTTATTTTAAAAAAGCAACCTGATTTTGACCCCCGGAATTACGGGTTTAAGAAACTACTTGATCTTATTAAGAGCCTGCCTACCATAGAGATAGAGGAACGTCCCACAGGCCGCAGCAACAATTCCCATTTCTACGTCCGGGTAAAATAGCTTTGTTTTTTTCTTTTCCCTTAAACAAAACACCGCTTCCGGTTATTAATATAGCAGACAGCTGCACCTGCAGCGGGTCTGTACACAAATGGAAGCAAGGGAAAAGGCGTATATACGAAACTGGGAGCAGAAGCATGGAAAAGGTAAATGGACCTTCCTGGTGCTTAGCCCTGTGATATGGGCCGGTCTGCTTATTCTGGCCTATGCCGCCTTCAGGCTGGCCTGGAACGGTGTCCTAAGCTTTAGCAGCTTGTATGAAGCGTTTCTGCGCTATGGGCTTTGGAAGTGGTGGCTGGTGCTGAGTTTGCTGCTCTTCTGCCTCGAGGCCTTGTTGTGGCAAATGGCTTACCGCAAATATCTGCGTATAAAAAAGAAACGTACCCTGTCCTGATAAATCGCTTTATTCTCTGCATCAGGAAACCTATCTTTGCAGGCTATGGAATCGTTGAAAGCGCGTATAGCGGCGTTGACTCAGGAAATTGAGGCGAACCGGCCTGCTACTGCAGCAGACCTGGAAGCCTTCCGCATTAAATATTTAGGTACCAAAGGTCTGGTAAAAGAAGTATTTGCGGCCATGAAAGATGTACCCGGTCCCCAGAAAAAGGAAGCAGGACTACTGCTTAATGCCTTTAAGCAAGTGGCGGAACGGCATTACGAACAATACAGCCATGTGCAAGCCGGTGCGAGCGCTACCGGTAAGGAGATGGACCTGTCGCTGCCCGGAACTTATGTGCCGCAAGGTACCCGGCATCCGCTGCGCATTGTGGAAAACAAAATACTGGCTATTTTCGACCGGCTGGGTTTTGATGTGGCAGAAGGCCCCGAAATAGAAGACGACTGGCACAATTTTACTGCTCTTAATATGCCGCTGGACCATACTGCCCGCGACATGCAGGATACTTTTTACGTGATGCAAAATCCGGATTGGGTATTGCGCACCCATACCTCATCCGTGCAGGCCAGGGTTTTGGAAGAAGGATCCTTGCCCGTGAGGGTCATCTGCCCGGGAAGGGTATACCGCAATGAAACCATAAGTGCGCGGGCGCATTGTTTTTTTCACCAGTGCGAAGGCCTGTATATTGATAAAGATGTTTCCTTTGCCGACCTGAAGCAAACCTTGTATTATTTTGTTACAGAAATGTTCGGCCCCGATACGCAGGTGCGGTTCAGACCCTCGTATTTTCCTTTTACAGAGCCCAGCGCCGAGATGGACATCAGCTGTACCGTATGCGCGGGCAAAGGTTGCAGCCTTTGTAAGCATACCGGTTGGGTAGAGATTTTGGGTTGTGGTATGGTGCATCCTGATTTGCTGCGCAATTTTAATATTGATCCCGATGTGTACACCGGTTTTGCCTTTGGTATGGGTGTGGAGCGCATTACCCAGATCCGTTACCAGGTCAATGACCTCCGGCTGTATGCGCAGAACGATGTCCGGTTTCTGAGGCAGTTTCTTACGGCCACTTGATTACCATTTACCTTTTAATCACCATTTTTAACCCTTCCGCATTTGATTTTAGTTACCGGCGCCAGTGGTTTTCTAGGCCATCATCTTGTTGCAGCAATTGCTATGGGTAACGAACCCGTAAAAGCTTTGTATCACTCCGGGAAACCTAGCGTGCAGGACAAACAGGTCTCCTGGCAACAATGTGACCTATTGGATGTATTTGCCGTAGCCGATGCTATGAAAGGCGTAGACAAAGTGTACCATTGTGCGGCCCAGGTCAGTTTTGACCGTGGACAACGACAACAACTGATCAGGAATAATGTGACGGCTACCGCACACGTGGTCAATGAGGCCCTTGAAGCTGGTGTAACTAAGCTGGTACATGTAAGTTCCGTGGCTGCTTTAGGCCGCTCCAATGTGCAGGAAGGACGTTCCGACCTGCAGATAAACGAGGAGACCCAATGGGAAGAGCATCCCCATAATTCTGCTTATGCCGAAAGCAAATACTGGTCTGAGATGGAAGTATGGCGGGCCATGGCCGAAGGGCTTAATGCCGTAATCGTCAATCCTCCGGTCATGCTGGGTTCGGGAGATTTTGATAAAGGCTCGGCACACCTCATGCAGGTCGTGGCCAATGAGTTTCCCTGGTACACCGGCGGTACCAATGCCTGGGTAGATGTGCGGGATGTGGTGAAAGCCATGATGCTACTTATGAGGAGTGGACATGCGGACGAACGCTTTATTGTCAGCGCAGGTAATTACAGCTACCGTGAGGTATTTACCCTCATGGCCGAAGCCCTGAATTGCAAGCCCCCGCATAAACATGCAGGTAAAGCCATGACCGGGCTTGTATGGCGACTGGAAGCTGTAAAGAGCTGGTTTACCCGAAAACCTGCTACTGTAAACAGGGAAACAGCTCGTATTGCCCAATTGGCCTGCTATTACGACAATAAAAAGTTACTCAGCGCCTTCCCTGACTTTCGGTTCAGGCCGCTGGAAACAACAGTCAGCGAAATGGCCCTGGCCTTTAAGGAAATAAAATCCTTATCTTAACGTTAGTATTAAAAAATTTTTATCCTATTTTTATTCACTATATATCATCTGTTATGCAATTACGATCACTCATTAAGCAGGCTACACTTGTAGGTGTCATGGCCGCCCAGGGGTTTATAGCCCCCGCTGTGGTAGCGCAGAGTCAGCCCGATCTGACACCCTTACCCATAGATCCGAAAGTTACGATTGGCAAACTGGACAATGGCCTGACCTATTATATCCGCCCCAATGAAAAGCCCCAAAAAAAGGTGGAACTACGCCTTGTGGTGAATGCCGGCTCGATTCTTGAAAATGATGACCAGCAAGGACTTGCCCACTTTATGGAGCACATGAACTTTAACGGTACCAAAAACTATCCCAAAAACGAACTGGTAGATTTTCTCCAGTCTCTTGGCGTACAGTTTGGTGCCGACCTGAATGCCTATACGAGTTTTGATGAGACGGTGTATATCCTACCGATACCTACCGACAAACCAGGAAATCTTGAGAAGGGATTTGAGGTACTGGGCGACTGGGCCCATAATGCCAACCTGACCGATGAGGATATTGACGCAGAAAGGGGTGTGGTGCTGGAAGAAAGCCGTGGCGGTAAAGGTGCCCAGGACCGGATGATGCGCAAATATCTTCCTAAATTGCTGGCCAACTCCCGCTATGCAGATCGCCTGCCCATCGGAAAAGAGGACATCCTTAAAAACTTTGACTACCAGACCCTGCGCGCTTTTTACCGCGACTGGTACCGGCCCGACCTGATGGCCGTAGCCGTGGTAGGAGATGTTACCGCGGAAGAAGCCAAAGCCCTGATAGAAAAATATTTTGGCGGTATTACCAATCCTACACCTTCCAGAGCACGCCAGTCGTATCCCATTGAACCTTACGGTGCCGCTACCGCTATGGTGGTAACAGATAAAGAAGCCACTAATTACATGTTCCAGTTGCAACTCTCGGTGCGTGACGAAGCCAAGCAGGTAGTAGTGAATGACTACCGGAACAAGCTGGTAGAACAAATCTTCAATCAGATACTCAACAAGCGCTATCAGGAACTTAGCCAAAGCGCCACACCTCCGTTTATTGCCGCCTTTGCGCAAAACGGAAGTTTTATCCGTGGTTATGAGAATTTCTCCCTGATCAGCATCCCCTCCACCGACATTGAGAAAGCTATTCATGCCGCTATTGCAGAGCTGGTGAAAGCCGAAAAATTTGGCTTTAATGCCACCGAACTGGAGCTGGTGAAAAAACAAATGATGAGCAATATAGAGAAGGCCTACAACGAGCGTAATACCACAGAATCAGAAAGGCTGGTGAGCGAGTATGTACGTAACTTTCTTACACAAGAACCCATTCCGGGTATAGAGCAGGAATATAATTATTACCAGCAAATGCTGCCTACCATTACCCTGGATGAAGTAAATAAACTGGCTCAGAAATGGCTGAACAAGGATGCCTTCTCAGAATACTTCAGCCTCATTACCGGCCCGGACAGCAGGCAAATGAAAGTGCCTACCGATATGGAACTGAAAGAACTGGTATCTAAAGCCCTGGCACAGGAAGTAAGTGCCAATGCAGAAAAGGTAATTGCCGATAAACTCCTGGATAAAGAACCGGTTCCCGGCACCATCGTTTCCGAAAGCAAAGATGCAGACCTGGATGCCACCACTTATACCCTAAGTAATGGGGTGAAAGTAACGGTGAAGCCTACAGATTTCAAAAGTGATGAAATCATCATGACTGCTGTAAAGAAAGGTGGAACCAATAATTATCCTGCGGCAGATAAGTCTAATGTAAATTTTATGGATAATGTAATAGAAGCCATGGGTTATGGCAGCTTCACACCTACTGCACTATCCGATGCGCTTTCGGGCAAGACCGTAAGCCTCCTCCCACGTATGGGCGAACTGAGTACCGGCCTCCGCGGCAGCTCCTCCGTACAGGACCTTAAAACCTTGATGGAACTCACCTATTTGCAGCTGACCCAACCCCGTAGGGATGAAGATCTGTACCAGGGTTTCATTACCAATATGAACACCCAATTGCAGTTCCTCGATGCCAACCCACAGATTGCCTTTTTCGATACCCTGGGTAAAACCATGTATGGTGACAATCCCTTGCGCCCCATCATGGTGCCTACCCCTGCCGATATCAAGCAGATAAATATGGATCGTGTGCTGGAAATTTACAAGCAGGAGTTTGGCCAGGCAGATGGATTTCACTTCTTTATTGTAGGTAATATCAATGCAGACAGCCTTAAGCCTTTAATGGAAAAGTACATCGCGAGCCTGCCGGTAAAAGGTGTGGCACCTTCCTTCAAGGACAACGGACTGCGGCCGGTTGCGGGTAATCATCGCCTTGATTTTTATAAAGGTACCGAACCCAAAAGCCTGATCATGGCACAATACTATGGCGAAACACCATTTGCAGAAGACCTCACCATTAAGGCCCAAATGCTGGCCGAGGTACTGAACATCATCGTTATTGAAGAAATGCGCGAAAAAATGTCGGCTATTTATAGTGGTGGTGTAAGCGGTAGCGTAGAGCGCGATCCCTATAACCATTACAGCTTCCAGTTGTACCTGCCTTGCGGCCCAGAGAGCGTAGCACCCTTGCTGGCAGAAATGGATAAAGAAATAGCCAACCTCAAGACCACCGAAGTGGAAGAGAAAAACCTGAATAAGGTCAAGCTGGCCATGATCGAAAAACGTAAGGAAGCGATCAAAACGAATAACTATTGGAACAGCAAGCTGGAGCAACTTGTTTTCTGGAATTACGACAAACAAAACTTCCTGAATGCGGAACAGCGGGTCAACAGCGTCACTGCTGCCGATCTGAAAGCAGCAGCCATTAAGTTATTTGACGGTAAGAATAGCCTGATAGCCGTACTGTATCCGGAAAAGGATTAGAACCAACGCTTTGCAGAGACCCCCCAATGCAGGATAGCCCAGCCAGGCTATCCTGCATTGTTTTTTGCACATCAGCTTCGGATACGGTGCGCTCCGGCATGAAATATGACGGCGGGCGCATCTCGACATTCATTTTCAGATTATATTTGCAGCATTATTCAACCGCAATTTATGCCTGTATCCTTCGAGAATACTGAAATTGCCTTTCGCTACCGTAATAACAAGGAGCTGAGAATGGCACATTTTCTTTTTTCCTCCATGAGTTCCCCCTGGCTTACCCGTACCGGAATGAAGGTAACCCAGTGGGCCATCAACTGGAAATTACCTGTCAGGGCACTAATTAAACCTACCCTTTTCAATCAGTTTTGCGGTGGGGAAACGATGGAAGAAGCAGCTCAGACAGCCCGTGTGCTGGGTAAGTATCATGTAGATGTGGCATTGGACTACAGCGTGGAAGGACAGGATGAAGAAGCCGCTTTTGATCTGGCGCTTCCCCAGTTCATCAAGACTATTGAGTACGCTGCCACACAGGAAAATATCCCTTTTGTGCCCATCAAACTTACGGGCTTTGCCCATTTTGCCTTGCTGGAAAAAATACAGTCCGGATCGCCGCTGACTACAGAAGAACAGGCAGAATGGATCCGTGTCGAAGATCGTATTGACCAGATATGTGCTGCAGCCGATCGCTGTAACAGTATGATCCTCATCGATGCCGAAGAAAGCTGGATACAACAGCCGGTAGATGAGCTGGCCGATAAGATGATGGCCCGCTATAACGGCAGCCGCCCGGTGGTATTCAACACCTTTCAGCTCTACCGCCACGATCGACTGGCATTTTTAAAGCAGTCCTTTGCCAAAGCCGCTGAAGCAGGCTACGTACTTGGTGCCAAACTGGTAAGGGGTGCCTACATGGAAAAGGAAAGGGAACGTGCGGCCCAGCACGGTTACCCCTCGCCCATTCAGGCCAATAAGGAAAATACGGACAAGGACTACGATGCGGCAGTAACTTTCTGCCTGGATCACCTGGACCACTTAGCTGTATTTATCGGTACACATAATGAACTCAGTTGCCAGCTTGCGGTAGCACAAATGCAGGAGCGGCTTATCCCCGCCGATCATCCCCATGTTTTTTTCTCCCAGCTTTATGGCATGAGCGATAACATTACCTTTAACCTGGCCAATGCAGACTATAACGTGTCCAAGTACCTGCCCTACGGACCGGTAAATGATGTGGTACCTTACCTTATGCGAAGGGCGCAGGAAAATACTTCCGTTGCAGGACAAACCGGCAGGGAGCTTGGTCTGATACGTAAAGAGCTACGCCGGAGAAAGTTGTAACAGGTCTTTAGTACACGGGCGCTCATCAACTGTGTTGGAAGCCCAGGCGCATGCCGCGGTGATCTTCCTTAACACGCCCGTCTTCATACACCACATGACCATTTACGAATGTATGGCTGATGCTGGCAGGAAATCGATGTCCGGAAAGGGGCGACCAGCCGCATTTATACAGAATATTGCTGTCATCCACCGTATAGGTTTGCCCCGGATTTACCAGTACCATATCGGCCCAGTACCCTTCGCGCAGGAAACCACGCGAGTCGATGCGGAAGCAGGTGGCCGGCGCATGACACATCTTTTCCACTACCTTTTCGATGCTGATACGGCCTTGTTGCACATAGTCGAGCATGAGTAGCAGCGCATGCTGTACCAGCGGTAAGCCTGAGGGTGCTTTTCCATACGGCTGTTGCTTTTCTTCAAGCGTGTGTGGGGCATGGTCTGTGGCAATAATATCCAAGCGGTCATCCAGCAGGGCGGTCCACAGCGCTTCTTTATGATGCTTTTCCTTGATGGCGGGGTTACATTGTATCAGGTTGCCCAGTCGCTCATAGTCATCAGCTGTAAAGTGCAGGTGGTGTACACAAACTTCGTTCGTAATCCGTTTGTCCTGCAGGGGCAGCATATTGGAAAACAATTGGAGTTCCCGCTCCGTAGAGATGTGGAGGATATGCAGTCGCGTATCATGTTGCTTGGCCAGCTGCACGGCAGAAAAAGAGGATTCAAAACAGGCCTCGGCACTACGTATAAGCGGATGGAAGGAGGCATGACCGGCATTTTCATACAGGGCTTTATTGGCCGCAATAATGCGTTCATCTTCACAATGCGTGGCAATGAGCATTTCCGTATCGGCAAAGATGCGATTGAGGGTCACATAGTTGTCCACCAGCATATTGCCGGTGCTGCTGCCCATGAATATTTTGATGCCGCACACCTCGTGTTTCTTGTCATTGGTGCGCAGTACTTCCTCTATATTATCATTAGACACACCCATAAAAAAAGAATAGTTGGCCACAGAGCTTGCTGCGGCGCGGGCGTATTTCTGCTCCAGGAGTTCCTGAGTCGTTGCAGGCGGATGGGTATTGGGCATCTCCATGAAGGAGGTTGTACCGCCTGCTACTGCTGCCCTGGATTCCGTATGAATATCGGCCTTGTGGGTCAGGCCGGGCTCCCTAAAGTGCACCTGGTCGTCGATAACACCCGGAAGCAGCCACAGGCCTTCCGCCACAATTTCACGGCCCGGCGCCTGTATCTGCTGGTCTATTTTTTCTATTTTACCTTGCCTTACCAGCACGTCTGCCGTGTATTGCCGGCCTTCATTAATGAGTGTAGCCTGTTTGATCAGGAGGGAGTCTGACATATGTAATCTTTGTTGCAAAATAACGAAATTTGCGGCCTTATTGG
>JBEBUO010000022.1:0-18187 GCA_040393285.1 Taibaiella helva
GAGCCATAGGCGTAGGAGACATCCACATAGTTCCGCATCCTGTTTCCGGTAACAATGTTTACGGCACCGCCCAAGGCATCTGAACCTAACCATACCGGTACTACGCCTTTGTATACCTCTACCCGCTCGGCAAAGTTGATAGGAATGTTATTGATCTGAAAGGAAGAGCCAAAATTATCCATAGGAATACCATCCAGGAAGAAGCGCACATGGTTACCTGCAAAACCGTTAAGTGAAAAGTCGATATTAGAACCCACACCGCCTTTTTCCCTTACCCTTACGCCCGACACTCTGTCTAAGGCATGAGACAAATCAAGGGTAGAATTGTATAACTTCTTGGCATCAATAGCGGTTACATTATAGGCCTGCCGGTTGATTACTTCCGCATCTGACAAGCCCAGTACTGTCACTTCTTTAATGGCCTGGTCGCTGGACTCAAGTACAAAATTCCTGGCCATTACCTCATCATTGGTTGTTATAACGGCTTGATACGATACTTCTTCATAACCTAAAGTATGCACCTGAAGTGTATAGGTGCCGGCCGGTACTTCCTGGAGGATAAAGAAACCTTTCTCATCCGTAGTAGTGCCATAAGCCGTATGGGCCAAAGCCACCGTAACGCCTTCAAGTGCTTCTCCCTGTGCTGAGCTTACCGCGCCTTTGATTGTTCCCGAATATAATTGTGGTGTACAAAAACATATTGCAATAACTACAGCTAAATTTTTCAACAACTTCATGTGGACCGTAAGATTGATTGGAGGTGTTGCCATTTGGCGGTTGCAAAAGTAGTGTACGAGTAAGGCTCGGTGCTTTCAAAAACGGGAATTATAATTTACGAATCGGAAAAAAAATGCAGGAAGCAGAAAAAAACACTGCATGCAATTGCGGTTATTTCTGTACGGGCTAATGCCGTTCAAAGGGTTCCGTCACTTCCATAATCTGCTCTTCTTTTTGCATCGACCGATGCGCGCCGAAATTCCAGTAAAGCATCAATTTAAAAGCACGGGAATAGTAGCGCACTGTATTACCCGACTCAAAGTCTCGGGTATAGACCTGTTGCGTTTGCGATACATTAGCGGCAAAAGGATTATTCACATGAAGCGACAAGCCAAGTCGCCCCTGCTCAAAATCTTTCTTGAAGGCAAAGGAGTAGAAATAGAAGTCGGATGACTGCCCCTGTGCGGTAAGGACTTTGGACGTATACGCACCAAAAAGCTGCACCGCAAAGCTGGCCGGAAGGCGATAGTGCATGTTCATATTAGCCTCATAGCCCAGTCCGCTTCGTCTACCTTCTACGTGCGCTATACTATATTGTAGTCTATAGACATCCAGGTTAGCACCAAGCGTCCATCCTTTAAGTAGCTGATAATTACCGGAAAAATTGAGACCATATTGCTGCATGGCCTGAAGGTTTTGCTTGGACCTGTAGGTAATACCTGCGGCATCCATATACACGATTTCCTGGATGCTATTGCCAGTAAGCCGCGCATACAAGGAGCTGTTGAAAAAATCGCCCTTTGGCGTCGTAATACTATGCATCAGCTCGGTCTGGTGCATGATTTCCGGCGACAATTCAGGATTACCTACCTTAATATTTAAGGGGTCACGGGTATCGGCATTTACGTTCATATCCCATACATCAGGTCGGGTAATCCGCTGGTTATAACTCAGCTTCAACAGATGTGCGCCAAAACCTTTAGATACGGTAATAAAAGGCACAAGGTTAAAGAAGCGATCATTAAAGTTTTTGCTGCTATCCTGCAACCGACCTTTTATATAAGTAGCCTCTCCCCGCAGTCCGGACTGCACAGCCAATTGCCTGGGTGCAATATACTTTAGCATGAGGTATAAAGCCCCGATATCCTGCCTGTAGTCAAGCACATCACTACGGTCCGGCTGGTACAGCCATCCCTCGGCCTCGGCAGTATGGAGGGCAAACGCATTCCGGGCATGACGTAGGGTGGTTTTGATACCTGTTTCCATCAGCCATGTATTCTGGTTGCCGAGAGGTTGCACATAGTCGCCCTGGATCAGCAAGCCGTCATAGGCCGTCACACTTTCATTGCTTTCTTTATGAATTAAATAGTGATGTTCATCTGTTTGCTCGCTGATGTAGTTGAAATGATCTTTGCCCTTCAAACCCTGTACCAATAAGGACAGCTTTTGTTCGGACCGATCAAATGTATGATCGTAAGCCAGGCTGAGTTCTCCACCCAGATAGGGCGCTCTTGTGTCGTTGGTCAACTGATAGATTACAGGCGCTGTTTGGTCAGGACTTATCCATGTGTTATTTACCCGGTTATTATCCGGCCAGTTGCCAAACCAGCTATTCAGCGTCAGTTGAAAATGGTGCTTGGGTGTGGCTTCATAATCCAGGGAGAGGTCGAGTGAACCATGCGGCATTACATTTTCATAAACAGACGCCTGTCTTAGTCGGGCAGGTGCTCCGGATGGGAAAAAGGTCGTCCGGCTGCTTTCAATTTCCTTACGCCTTTGTAGCCTGTGGAGGTGTGCCTGCATATTCATCCGCCATTTGCCACTATTGAGGTCTATCCTCGGGTTAATCGCTTGCTCCTGGTTGCCGGCTACGAGTTCCAGACGTCCTTCCACAGGCAGGGTGCCCTTCTGCGTAATGATATTGATTACGCCTGTTGCCCCTTCCGCATCATATTTGGCCGAAGCGCTGCTGATGATCTCCACCGAGTGGATGGCTGAAGCGGGTATCATGCTGAGTACATCTGCCGGATTCCTGGCTACCTGACCGGTAGCTTTTCCATTAATCAATATCTTTAGATTGCCGTTGCCACGCATAGCCACCTGTCCTTCCGCATTCACCGATAGTAAAGGCGCCTTGCGCAACACATCCACGGCACTACCTGCCTTGTTGGCCGGGTCGTTTGTGGCATGGTATACCAGCTTATCTTCCCTGGCTGTCACCAGTGCTTTATTGCCGGTAATGGTAACCTGCGTCAATTGCTGCTCATCTGCACGAAGTGCTACAATACCCAGATCTATCGAATGGTTTATAAGGGTAATGGTGGTATCGGCAGGCAGGTAACCCATCAGCCGGGCCACTACCCTGTATCGACCGGCACCAGCCACACCCGCTTCAAATGTTCCGTCTTCGGCTGCAAAGAGCTGTACCTGTACCTTTGTCCCTACATCTTCAATACTAATGGTGGCAAAACCAAGTGCAGTCCCGCTGTGATCTGTCAGCGCGCCTTTGATTTTCAGTTCCCGTTGTGCTAAAACAGTTGTACCCGGAAGCGCAGAAAAAATAAATATATACAGGAAAAAGTGTAGTTGTCTTCTCATTGGGCCACAAATAGATATTGCTTGAAATAACCTGTGCTGCCGGTCCATTGGTTATTGGACGCCATGTTTATTAGCAGGTATTCGTTGCGCTACATGTGAAGCAGTGATCAATGAGTTGCTTATCCGGCACGCTTTACCCCAGCAGTAAGGAAATGCAAAGGTCGTAGCAGTGCCTGAAAGGAAGTATCAGAATCGGGAATATTTAGTTTCCCGATTTGATGGGATGACATAGCAAAAGCCGGTGCGTGGTAACACCGGCTTTTGCCTTATGACAACAGAACCATTACGATAGCGATCTCTGCCCGAACCAGCCTTTACGCTGCTCATGTTCCTGCACCAGGCGCAGGAGGCGCTGGCGAGTCGCCAGATCGATTTCTTCCATATCATTTTCGAGTATTGCAATCAAATCTTCAAGTTCATTGCTTTTATCCGCAAACAGATGATTGATCCTATCTTTGATTCCTTCTGCTGCGTCTACTACTTTTTTTCGGGTTTCCTGCCCTTTCCCAGGTGCAAACAATAGGCCTAAAAGCAGACCAGCTACCAAGCCGGTTGAGAATTTCACACTTGCCATAGTCAATTATATTTAATTTTTAGAGGGTATGTACGATAAATATACCTGGTTAAAACAAAAAAAACAAGCGATTGTTCTAAAGCAGCAACTAAAAAAATAAAAAAATTATCTTTGCTTATTGTCCCGTTTTATTACTCATTTGATCAATTTTAACAATTCCCAAAAATAATGGAACACATAAGCGTAGAACAACTTAAAGACCGGCTGGATCGTGGTGAAAAACTACATGTACTGGATGTGAGAGAAGCCGATGAATATCAGGAAACCAATATGGGCGCCCGGCTGCTTCCCTTGAGTCGCCTGCGGCAGATGGATGCGGATGAAATAGACAACTGGAAGGAGGAAGAGGTCATCGTGCATTGCAAGAGCGGAAAGCGTAGCCTGGAAGCTTGTATGCTGCTGGAAACCATGGGTTTTTCAAACACCACAAACCTTACAGGCGGCATACTGGCCTGGAAAGAGCGGTATGGTGATCAGCAACTGGAAGCCTGAGGATGATTTTTTATGCAAAACCAAGCTGATGCACGAACTGGAACCATATCCTAACTGGACGCATATTTATAGTGCAGCAGAAGATGAGCGGTCGCCTTTTTACGGAGAAGAACCGAATGTATTTGAGTATTCAAAAACGGTGTATAACTATTACATACATCCGCTATGGGATGATTTCGGTTCACGCACCTTATACCTTAAAGTATTGTATGCGGACTATGAGCAGAACTGTGCCATTATTGAATTCATAGGGGAATGGAATGATGCGGTGGAAAATGACATCATGGAGTTGAAGCGGTCGGTGATCGATCCCATGGTACAGGCAGGAATATATAAGTTTATCCTGATCGTCGAAAATGTGCTTAATTTTCACAGCAGCGATGACAGCTACTATGAGGAATGGATGGAGGATGTGAGTGAAGAAGGCGGATGGATCGTGTTCCTGGAATTGTTACCTCATAACCAGGAGGAATTTATGCAGGCAGGTCTTAATAAGTTTGCCTTCCTGTATCAGTACCCCAACTGGCGTAACCACCAACCCTTACATCTGTACCAGATGATTGACAATAAATTGCTACGTTTGTTGGAGTAATTGCTATTCGTGTATTTATGAAAGTAGATTTGTTCATCCCTTGTTTTATAGACCAGTTGTTTCCCGAAACGGGATTTAACATGGTGCGGGTACTGGAAAAATTTGAATGTGAAGTGTCGTATAATACCCAGCAGACCTGTTGTGGCCAGCCCGCTTTCAATAGTGGTTTTAAAGACGAAGCCAGGGCAATAGGCAAAAAATTCCTGCATGATTTTTCCCGTTCGGATCATTTTATTGTGGCGCCTAGCGGCTCCTGTACCGGATACGTTCGTAATTATTACGCGGGTATGTTTGAAAACTCTTCCGAGCATAACCAGGTAAAGAAAGTAAATACCCATCTGTTTGAATTCAGTGAGTTTTTAGTACAGGTATTACACTTAGGGGATGTGGGCGCCAGCTTTCATGCCAAAGCCACTTATCATGACGGCTGCGGATCGCTAAGGGAATGCGGCATTAAGCAGCAACCCCGCCAGTTGCTGGAACAGGTGCGCGGCCTGGAACTGATAGAAATGAAAGAAGCGGAAACCTGCTGTGGCTTTGGCGGTACATTTGCCGTAAAATACGAACCCATTTCAATAGGCATGGCACAGAATAAGGTAGACAGCGCTTTGGCTACGGGGGCCGAGTATATCATCTCTGCCGACCTTTCCTGCCTGCTACACCTGGAAAGTTATATACAGGAGAAAAAACTGCCTATTAAAACCATGCACCTGGCCGATGTGCTGGTGCAAGGATGGTAAAACACCTAAATAGCTCAGGTGTGGAAACTTGACGTTTAGCATATGATTATTATAATAAGTCCATGACAACAGAGCAACTAAAAGAACTGAATGAACGCTTGCTGCATCTTCAAAAATACCTGAAGGTGGAAGACCGCAAGGCCAAATACGAAAATGACCGCCAGCTCACCCTGTCACCCGGCTTTTGGGACGATAATGAAAGGGCCACAAAGGTGGTGAAAGACCAGAATGCGAACAAATTATGGATAGATCTGTATGAAGGGGTAAAAGAAACGGTAGAGGACTATACTACCCTATTCGACTTTTGGAAAGAAGGTGAAACCACGGAAGAAGAAGTAAGGGATGCATATGACAAGGCCCTGAACACCATGGACGAAGCCGAATTCAAATCTACCTTAAACCAGCCTGAGGATGAAATGCCTGCTGTGGTTACCATCAACTCGGGGGCAGGTGGCACGGAAAGCCAGGACTGGGCGGAGATGCTGGCCCGTATGTACCGTATGTATGGCCAAAAACAAGGCTGGAAGGTGACGGAACTCGACTATGTGTATGGCGATGGCGCGGGTATCAAAACCTGTACCTTTCAGTTTGAAGGCCCCTTTGCTTACGGCCTGCTGAAGGCAGAAAGCGGGGTACATCGGCTGGTACGCATCTCTCCTTTTGACAGTAATGCACGCAGACACACTTCTTTCGCCTCTGTTTTTGTTTATCCTCTGGTAGATGATTCGATTCAGATCGACGTGAAAGACAGTGAAGTAAAGATGGAGACCTCCAGAAGTGGCGGAGCAGGCGGACAGAATGTGAACAAGGTAGAAACCAAGGTGATGCTGACGCATATCCCTACGGGTATAGTGGTGGTGTGCCAAACGGAAAGGAGCCAGCTGGGTAACCGGGAAAAGGCCATGCAAATGCTTAAAAGCCGCCTGTATGAGGAAGAACTACGTCGTAGAGAAGCCCTGAAAGATGCCACGAATGCCAGTAAGAAAAAGATAGAATGGGGTTCCCAGATAAGATCTTATGTGTTTCACCCCTACAAAATGATCAAGGACCACCGTACTGACTATGAAGTAGGTAACGTACAGCCGGTAATGGATGGTGAACTGGATGATTTTATTAAAGCTTACCTGATGATGTCGGCTGAGGCATAGCAAAGCCCGCTGCCCTTAATACCTAAATTTGTATGGAGCTGTTATACGAAGAGCAACTAAAAGCCCTGGCCATTTCCCTGGCTATCGGTGCCGTGATCGGTGCGGAGCGGGAATACCGTGATAAATCTGCCGGCTTGCGCACCATGATTCTGATCTGTATGGGTTCCTGCCTGTTTACCCAGCTTTCGTTTATCATTGGCGGTGAGGTAAGCGCCGACCGCATTGCCGCCAATATCGTTACGGGCATAGGCTTCCTGGGTGCCGGCGTGATTTTCAAAGGAAAGAACCGTGTAGGCGGAATTACTACGGCCACCAGCATCTGGATGGTGGCCGCATTAGGCATGGCTGTAGGTGCCGGCTATTATCGTGTGGCCCTGTATTGCACAGGAGCCGTACTGATTGTGCTCACGCTTTTCATATACCTGCAAGGTCTTTTTGAACGGCTGAACCGCACCCGCATCTACCGCATCGTATGCCCCTATAAGCATGAAACATTGATGAAGTATGAACAAATCTTCAGGAAATATAAACTAAAGCATACGCCACTAACCCACAGTAAAATAGACAACAAAATAACAGGTAAATGGGAAGTAAGCGGACCGGACCGGGCACATGCCAAAGTAATTAAGCACATCATCAACGATGATAACATCCTGGAATTTGATTACTAAATAGTATACCTGTATGAATCGTATTGACCGTCTTTTCGGCATTTTAACCCTGTTACAGTCGAGAAAGTATGTGCCTGCCGATAAGATCGCGACACGATTCGACATCAGCATCCGTACGGTGTACCGGGATATCAAGGCCTTGTGTGAGCAGGGCATTCCGGTCAGCTTTGAACCCCTAAAAGGCTATTTTATTGTACAGGGTTTTTTCCTTCCGCCGGTAGCTTTTACAGATGAAGAGGCCAATGCCCTCTTACTACTTGAAGCCCTGGCCACCGGCTTTACCGACCGCTCTATTGCCAGCCATTACAGCAGCGCTGTTCAAAAGGTAAAATCGGTTTTGAAATACCGGCAAAAAGAAATGGCCACCACCGTTCAAGAGCGCATTCATCTTCAATTGCCCCGGCACCTTAAGAATGAAGCAGCATTTCTGGCACGCATACAGGAGGCGATAGCGGCAAAACAGATACTGGAACTGAGCTATAAAGACAATAAGGCCTCCATCTCTGAACGCCGGGTGGAACCACTGGGCCTTATTTTCTATGCCTTTAGCTGGCACCTTTTTGCCTGGTGTCATTTACGTAATGACTACCGCGACTTTAAAGTAGCCTCCATACAATCGGTGCGCCTTACAGGCAACTCTTTTCAAAAACAGGATCACCTGCCTTTTGCCCATTTTGTAAAAGCCCTACCTGTAGATTATTAGGTACATTTTTTATTTTTTTCGCTCGTGTTTTTCCACTGCCATAGGGTTGTCAGTGGCTCTGCTTTACTTTGCATGTAAACAATAAAAAACACAGAAATGACATTTGTATCTATCTTCCGAAAGGAGCTCGAAAAGGAATCCGCCATTACCCGCAACATGCTGTCCCGCATACCAGACGACCAGTATGACTGGAAGCCACATGAAAAAAGCATGACTATAAGGCAGTTGGCCACGCACATTGCAGAATTACCTACCTGGATTACTATGGCCCTGACTACCGATGAACTTGATTTTGCCACAGCTGATTACCAGGTGCCTGAGGTAAACAATACGCAGGATTTGATGGAGCTCTTCGATCGCTCGCTACTCAATGGTTTTTCCGAACTTAAGGAGGACAGTGAAGCACTGATGGAGCAGCCCTGGACGCTTCGGCAAGGCGAGCAGGTTTTCAGTACAGAACCTAAATCGGACGTGATCCGTATGGCGCTGAACCAGGTAACCCACCATCGGGCACAATTGGGTGTATACCTTCGATTGCTGAACGTACCCATACCCGGGAGCTACGGTCCCAGCGCTGATGACGCCCAATTTTGACCATGTAAACCTAAAACCTGCCAGATGAAAATTTTCAAAATAATGCTTCGCGGACTGTATAAGGGCATGCGACACTTTTGAAGGTTTTAGCCCCTATGCCCTCCATGAGGAATGCCGAACTATAAAGGCTGTTTCCAGACAACTAAGAAGAGAAGAAAGTTGCTACATCATAAAGTACGCGATGATATGAACAGCATCTGTTACTTAATTTAAGCTGCTTTGGAAACAGCCTTTCAGAAGGCAATAATTATGGCCTTTTAAGGTAGGCGGAATACATCCAGATGTTTTTCTCCTGCTCCCTTACATAGTCGCTCATCAGCGCATTGGTACCTTCGTCATTTGCTTCCTCTGAGAGACTGAGTAGTTCCCGTTCTATCTTCAGTAATTGCTGCAGACCTGCCACTACAAGACCTAAGGCTTCTTTACCATCACTTACATTGGTTTTTTCCTGGATGGAAGCAGTCTTGAGAAAATCGGTAAAGGAATGCAGGGGTGTAAAGCCCAGGGTAAGAATGCGTTCGGCAATTTCATCAATTTTTAGCTGTGCATCATTATAGATCTCCTCGAACTTGAGGTGTAATTCAAAAAATTTATCACCTGAGATATTCCAGTGATAACCTCGGGAGTTGATATAAAAGAGTTGATAATTGGCCAATAGTTCATTTAAAAGAACGGCCATCTTTTCCGACTTTGCCTGATTGAGGCCAATTTTACTGGTTGCCATGATCGTTATCGCTTTTGATGAAATGCAAAGGTCCCTAATTATTAAGCATTTAGCCTTAGCTTTATCCAATAGGAGGATAGGAAAGAATGATGCTATCGTACCCTACCTTCCTTTCATCGGGGCGCATGCAAGCCAACAGCACCAGGCTTGCAGGAAAAAAAGAAAAAGCTGCCTGAAAAATGTGCCGTGTGGCCTAATTTTTCAGACAGCTCATACTATAATAGATCGTACCTCTTTCTTTACATTCGGTCGTTATCCTTATTATACCACGCCAAATTCTCTGCGAATGACATTGAGGCAGCTACCCGCCTTGAACCACTCTATTTGTTGTTCATTATAGGTATGATTAGCTACGATCTCATCCTGAGTACCGTCGGTATGATGGGCCACAATAGTTAAAGGAACGCCGGGAGCGAAGCTGGTCAGACCCAATACATCGATACTATCGTCTTCCCGGATTTTATCATAATCAGCTTTATCGTTAAAGGTCAATCCCAGCATGCCCTGCTTCTTCAGGTTAGTTTCATGGATACGTGCAAAAGATTTAACCAATACCACACGAACGCCCAGGTGACGTGGTTCCATAGCTGCATGCTCGCGGCTGGATCCTTCACCATAGTTTTCATCACCTACGACTATGCTGCCTACCCCTACTGCTTTATACGCCCGTTGTACATCGGGCACGGCACCATATTCACCTGTAAGCTGATTCTTTACACTATTGATCTTTTCATTAAAAAAGTTCGTAGCGCCGATTAGCATATTGTTGGAAATATTGTCCAGGTGGCCACGGAATTTCAACCAGGGTCCAGCCATAGATATATGATCGGTCGTACATTTCCCTTTTGCTTTGATCAGCAATTTAAGACCAGTTAAATCAACACCTTCCCAAGCGGGGAACGGCGCCAACAACTGCAGGCGTTGCGAGTCGTCGCTAACGGCCACTTGTATCTGGCTGCCATCCGCAGCCGGCTCCTGGTATCCGGCGTCTTCTACATCAAAACCTTTAGGAGGTAATTCATGTCCTGTAGGCGCATCCAGCATCACTTGTTCCCCATTCTCGTTGGTCAGGGTATCGGTAAGGGGATTAAACGTAAGATCTCCTGCTATCGCCAATGCGGTAACCAGCTCAGGGCTACCCACGAATGCCATCGTATTGGGGTTGCCATCCTGGCGTGCCTGGAAGTTACGGTTAAAGGAATGCACAATGGTATTTTTTTCTTTCTTATCAGCACCCTCACGCGCCCACATACCAATACAGGGTCCACAGGCATTGGCGAATACTTTCCCGCCTATTTTTTCGAATGTCTCGATGAAACCGTCACGGGCAATGGTATAGTTTACCATTTCAGAACCGGGAGTAATGGTATATTCTGCTTTTGCTTTCAGGTTTTTTGATATGGCCTGTTCTGCAATAGAAGCTGCACGACTGATGTCCTCATAAGAAGAGTTTGTACAGGATCCGATCAGACCCACTTCGATACGGGTGGGCCATTCATTGGCAGCCGCAGCTTCTTTCATTTTAGAAATAGGTGTGGCCAGATCGGGCGTATAAGGGCCGTTAATATAAGGCTCCAATGCAGACAGGTCCAGTTCCAACACCTGATCAAAATATTTGGACGGGTCGGCATATACTTCTGCGTCACCAGTAAGGTGTTCTTTGATATCGTTTGCCAGGTCGGCTATCCCTGCACGTTCCGTAGCCCGGAGGTAGCGTTCCATAGATTCGTCGTAACCAAAGGTAGAGGTAGTGGCACCGATCTCTGCACCCATATTACAAATGGTACCTTTACCGGTAGCACTCATACTGCGTGCGCCTTCGCCAAAATACTCGACAATAGCACCGGTACCGCCTTTCACGGTCAGCTGGCCGGCAACCCAAAGGATTACATCTTTGGGTGTAGCCCAGCCATTCAGCTTGCCTTTTAAATGCACGCCAATCAATTTAGGCATTTTCAGTTCCCAGGGCAGGCCGGCCATCACGTCACAGGCGTCGGCACCACCTACACCGATAGCCACCATACCCAGGCCACCTGCGTTAGGTGTATGGGAATCGGTACCGATCATCATACCTCCGGGAAAGGCATAATTTTCAAGTACCACCTGATGGATAATACCGGCACCGGCTTTCCAGAAGCCCAAACCATAACGATTGGAAACGGAAGCCAGAAAATCGTATACTTCTTTATTGGTATCCACGGCAATTTGCAAATCCTGTCCCGCTTCCACCTTGGCCTGGATCAGGTGATCACAGTGTACGGTTGAGGGTACGGCAACCTTATCGCGGCCACAAGTCATAAACTGAAGCAAGGCCATTTGAGCAGTAGCGTCTTGCATGGCTACCCTGTCGGGACGAAAATCTACATAATCTTTACCCCGCTCTAAAGGATTGCTTGCGGGCTGGTCCAGATGGGCGTAAAGAATTTTCTCGGTAAGGGTAAGCGGGCGGTTCAGCAGCCGACGGGCAGCCTCAACTTTTCCCGGCAGCTCAGCATAAACTTTGCGGATAAGATCTAAATCAAATGCCATTTTTGTTGAAATATTAATTTTTGGGTGTGGAAATACGTTGTTTGACGCTGCTTGCATCAGCGTCTGCAAATTTAATCAAATAAGACACAATAGAAAAATATTCTGGGTCAATATCCTATTGACTTTCATTATACTTGTATTCCCAAACCTTTAGTGCCTGCACTATCGGAGCCGTTATTTGCCCTTCTTGCCGCAGGTAGCCTCCAGGGCTTCAAGCAAAGACCGGATGTACTGCTGATCAGCAGGATTGTCCGGAATGGATACGCCCCTCAGGTTTACATGTGTCGTGTCCGGTCCCTGTTGCAACAGCATCAGGGAGTTGGATTTCCAGGCACTAAACAAATAATGGTACATCTCATTAACCGAATAATGATTCATAATGGGTGTTCCCTGATGTTTTGTATTAGCTGCCAGAGCCGCCTGATCATCGAGTGTCGCCTTTAGGAAAACGCTATTGGGGAATGGTTTTCCGGACGTTTGTGTCACCCATTGCACGAAATTATTGATAAGGTCCTTTTTTTCCATAATAAATAGGAGGCAGTGGATATTGGTGGTTAGACCGCATAAATTTACACAAACTTATCCTTAAAACCGACACAGACGTTCAAAAATTCCGAGGACGGGCGTTCCAAAAGCAGCGCCCCATCCAACGCCTTCCGCGGTCACAAAAGTCTATTTTTGAATTTTAAGGTTTCTTTATACTTTGTGGCCTAATTCCTCGACATCGCCGGATATTATGAACAAAAAATATACTTTACTGCTATTTACAATATTGTTTGCCGGGACAATTTATGCCCAGAATCGAAATACCATTACCGACAATAATGGCGACAGCCTACTACATAACCCTTTTCCTTTCTATAGTGCCTTCAGCTCATTGACACAAATCCTGGATGGGGCGCTTCCCGGAGTAGAGGTAACCAACGGGAATGGTCAACCGGGCAGTACGGAACATTTACGGATAAGAGGACCTCAGGGGATAACCGATCAGGTATTTCCGCTGGTTATCCTGGATGGCATGCCTTATTTTGGCGCGCTTCACGTATTAAACATCAACGATATAGCCTCCATCAAGGTGATCAAAGACGCAGAAGCCGTTATGATGTATGGATATAGAGGTATGCACGGCGTGCTGGACATCACCACCCGCCAAGGAAGGGAGGAAAAGTGGCGGCTGACCATTGACGCCCAGGCAGGTGTTAATACCAGGGCTTATCGGGATTACGATAAAATTGAGCGCCCAGACGAATATTATGAATTAGCCTGGGAATCCATACGCAACGGATGGAAAGGCCTTGGCTACACAGATGGTGTAGCGGGGCAGCTCGCTTCTGTAAATCTCGTATCCCTTCTGGGCGGGGCAAATGTTTATAACCTACCCGATGAGGAGCTTATTGATCCGACATCGGGAAAACTCCATCCCAATGCCCAATTACGGTATGAGGAAAATGCTAAAAAGGAACTGCAACGTGTGGCGATGCACCATAATTACAACCTTGCTTTAGACAAAAAAGGAAAGCATGGCAGCATCTATTTATCAGGCAATTACCTGAATGAAGGGGGCTATCTACGCAATACGGGCTTTGAAAGGTTCGCCGCAAGAATGCATGGCGAACTGATCATGACACCTTGGTTGAAAGCGGGAACTTCCCTATTTGGCAGCAAGTATAAACAGCAGTATTTTAACGGCGATTACCAGGCACTGTATCACCTGGCCCCTATTTACTCGCTTTATGAGCGCGATGCCAACGGGCAAAAGGAACGAGATCCACAAACGAACGCCGACATATTCAACTGGTCCTACCCGCTGCATTACAACCCTCTTGGCCAGCTTACATGGGATAATAACCTCCGTACCGGAAATGATTTATCATTACAACCCTATGTCGATGCCAAATTTCTAAAGCATTTTACCTTCCGTAGCCATTTCCTACTGCAAATCAACCAATGGGACAACCTTAATGAACTCAATTCCAATGTAGGTCCGGCAGCGGCCAACGGAGGCATCACCACACATACCCAAGCTGAAAACTGGTACTATACCTGGAACCAGACACTGGCCTGGAATTATGCCTGGAACCAACACCAATGGCGAATCTCAGCCGGGCACGAACTGTTTCAGGCACGAAGTGAACTGGAAAGTGAAACGATAGAGGCTGTACATACAGCTCAGCCGACAACCTCCTCTTATTTATCCATCAAAGATCATACTAAAATAAGCCGTTATTTCGGACAAATTCATTATGATTTTTTGGGAAAGTATAAGGTATTCGGTGGGTTTAGCCTGGAAAGTTTACCCCAGTTTCCCAAAGCGTCACAATGGCATAGCTGGGCCACGGGTGCTTCATGGGCCATGCATCAGGAGCCGTTTCTGACCAGAGTGAAACAAATTAACCTGCTGGTCTTAAGCACGAGTTATGGCAGCACGGCATCTACCCTAACAACACTGCTGTCGTATAAGCAGCAAAAAAGTATGTTCAACCTTAGGATGGAGAGCGCTTTCTTCGGTAATAGATTGCGTCTGGATGTATCTGTTTTCGATCATAAACATGCCAACTGGACCTATGAGCAGCCGAGAGCACCCTCCTCTGGCGGTGCAAGCCTTATACCTTTCAACTTTAAAACAAGTGGTATAGACATGGCACTAGGTATTACGCCGCTTCAAAAGCAAAGGCTAAGCTGGCAGGTATTACTTAACCTGAGTCATTATCAAAACAAGGTAACTTATCTTTCCCAGCAGGATCCTGTTCTGTCATCCGGCATGGCCCTGAGTGTGGGGCATCCGCTACAGGCCTATTTTCTGCCAGGATGGGCGGGCGTTTCTGAGGAAGGGCAGCGCATGTATTACTACATCAATACCCAAAATGAGCGTCAGACTACTTTAGATTATCTTCTGGCCAGCACTCCTGGCAGTCGCGCCTGGTCGGGCAGTCCCTTACCTGCCTGGTTTGGCGGGCTTACTAATACACTTCGCTGGAAGAATATAGCATTAAGTGTCCGGGTCAACTTTTCACTTGGCGGACAAATATATGATGTCATATATCAAGACCTGATGAAGGGCGAACTGGGTAGGGCCTGGTCGGCCGATCTGGCGCAACGATGGACCCCGGAGCACAGGCAAACCGATGTACCTGCGCTGAATAGCTTTGGACCTGACAATGATGGCTTAAGCGACAGATTCCTGAGCAGTGCCTCTTATTTAAGCGTCAGCAGGTTGATGTTGCAATATTATTTTACCGGGCAGCAGGCAATGCGATTAAAATTACACGAGTTAAGTGTATACCTTACCGCTAATAACCTGGCATTGATTTCGAGCAGGGCCGGACTGAATCCGCAAGCCAGTTTCGGCATGGCTTCCAGTTATCAGTATGTAACCATGCGCACCATTATGGCAGGTGTAAGGTTAGGTCTTTAACCACTGCGATCAGGGGTAAATGGTAAAAAAGATAAAGGCCAGCAGGTTCATTAAAAGTACCACACCATATACCACATTTGTTCTTCCGCTTGCCAGCGATAGCATAACAATAAAAACGGATAAGCCGAGCAGCAATATGGATTTGATATCAAGGCCTAAAATAATATTCATCTCATAGATATTGCTGATGATGGCCAGGGTAGGTATGGTCAACCCGATACTGGCTAAAGCGGAGCCCAGGGCCAGGTTAAGACTGGACTGCAAATGGTCCTTCCTTGCAGCGATAACTGCAGCAATACCTTCGGGCAACAGAATCACGGCCGCAATAATCACCCCAACCAATGCTTTGGGTAGGTTGTAGCCCAGCACAATGCTTTCTATTTTTGGCGATAAAGCCTTGGCCAGCAAAACCACGATACCCAGGCTGACCAACAAAAAGGCAAGACTCTTTAACAACGCCCAATTACTGCCCTTCTTTTTAGGCTGTGCGTGTAACTCCTCTTCCTGATCGTCCTGGATTACCGGATCGTCGCCATTGAGAAAATAGTCCCTATGCCTTACCGTTTGTGCGAAGATAAAAAAGCCGTAGATGACCAAACAGGCAAAGGCTACAAAAATCATTTGCTCTTTGGAATAGAATGGGCCCTCCTTGCTGGAAGAAAAAGTGGGAATGACCAAGGTGAGCATAATAATTGCAACAAGAGAGACCAATGCAATAGTAGCCGAGCTCTTTGAAAAGCTTTGTTCATGATATTTTAACCCGCCTATAAATAAACACAAGCCAATAATACCATTAAGGATCAGCATGGTAGCAGAATAGACCGTGTCGCGGGCCAGGGATACAGCTTCTTCTCCCCCCGACAGCATCAGGGACACGATGATGGACACCTCGATAATGGTGATGGACACGGCAAGTACAATAGTACCGTAAGGTTCCCCTACTCTATGGGCAATGACCTCCGAATGGTGTACCGATGACATGACACTCAGAATAAGCAAGACACTGGCCAGCAGTTGCATATAGCCATTAGCGCTGGCCAATCCCGACAATAGTAGTGCCCAGGCCAATATAGGAATAATGGTCGTCCAACGAGATAGTAACTTCATGAATACTTTGTTGCCTGTTCCGCTATAGAAAAAAAATGAATGAGGAATAGCAGGAACAGCAGTAAAAAAAAGGGAGGTAATGTGACTTTACCTCCTCTGTCTGATCAATGATGTTCAGAAATACAAAAATATTTTTTTTTGGGCAAAAAACCTAAGCAATTTTCAAATCACCTATGCTTCTTCCCGCCCCTGCACTTCTATTTAGTCGCTTTTGTTTTCAATAAATTTTCTTTTAAGGTCCTCGCCTTTGAGATAGCTGGGTCTTTATCAAATCAGGCAGCTGCTCAATAGCTAAAAACCGAACAAGGCGAAAATGCCTGAGTGTAAGTGGTACACCTGCCACTATGATATGCATTCTTTTATAACTTTGCAGTCTGGATACGCAAAACCTTGCGATTTTTCTTTTGCACCCGCATTTTTTCAGGAACTAAATTCAGTATTTCGTCCATAAGTGTCTGTAGTACGGATAAACGTACAAAATGGGCATTCGTGGCCAGAGATATTTCTCTTACAGGCTCCGGATCCTGAAAATAACGTACATGATCACTCTGGGCTTCTGAAAAATCAAACGTAGCCAATTCAGGTAATATGGTCACGCCGCCATTCTTATCCACCATTTTCCGAAGGGTTTCTACATTTCCTGATTCGTAATTATAGGGTCTGCTTTGCTGAAGTTCGGCTATATGCTCACTGCAAAGGTTAAGTATCTGATTGCGCAAACAATTCCCTTCGTTAAGCATCCATATTTTATTCATATCAATATCCTGCGGTTCCACCATCCGCTTTTTTAAGGCAGGCTCGTCCTGACCAAAATAAGCCACCAGGGATTCATAAAACAAGGGATATTCTTTGATCTGGTTGTCTTCCAACGGGGTACTGAGCAGCGCACAGTCAAGTTCGTCCGCTTTCAGCAATTTAACCAGGTCGTTGGTTTGCAATTCGGTAACCACCAATTTTAGCGCCGGATGCTGTCGTGCATGATTTTCGAGCAGTTGTGGTAAAATATAAGGTGACAGCGTGGGAATAATGCCCAACTTGAAGGTGCCCGACACCGTACCCTGGCTGCGGTGAATTACTTCCTGTATTTTTGACGCTTCGGCCAGAATGACTTTCGCCTGCCTGACAATTTCTTCTCCAATCTCTGTGCATACAATAGGATGCCTATTGCGGTCAAAAAGCTTTACATTAAACTCTTCTTCCAGCTTGTGTATCTGCATGCTCAATGTGGGTTGCGTCACGAAGCTTTTTTCGGCGGCAGCTACAAAACTTTTATAAGTGGCCACAGCTACTACATATTCCAGTTGCGTCAGGGTCATGAAGTTATCAGTTTTTATGAAGTAAACAAAGATAATAGATTGTAGCTTTGCAGACCTGAAAAAATTATTCTTTCCATAAATGCTAACGAACAACCTACCTCAGCTACAGCAATTAGTGGGCAATGTGATTACAGATTCCAGGTCTCCGGCAGGGAATTGGTTGCAACCACGCCTGGAATCCATTGCTGAAGGGCAAGCCGAAATCTCCGTCCTCATACGCCCTGAAATGTGTAATCCATTCGGAAATATTCATGGAGGCATGATGTC
>JBEBUO010000023.1:0-17642 GCA_040393285.1 Taibaiella helva
TTCTTGCAGACCTCGAACTTTAGCATCGGCGTCAATATTTTCTTTGAAATCAATAAGCAATTGGCGGCCATAATGAATGATTGGCCTGAATATGATGTGTCAATCAAAGAAGTGCATCATACGGCTAAAAAAGACGCGCCTAGCGGCACTGCGATTACCCTGGCAGAACAGATAACGGATAACCTTAAAAGAAAAAGCCACTGGCATAAGGAGGCGAGTTCAGACCCTGCCCTTATTCCGGTGTATGCCGAGCGAACTGACGAGGTCCCCGGTACCCATTTCGTTCGTTATACTTCTGACATTGATGATATAGAGCTCATACATACCGCGCACTCCCGTAAAGGTTTTGCCCTGGGTGCTGTGCTGGCAGCGGAATACATCCAACACAGGAAAGGAATCTTTACCATGCGTGATGTCTTGTTAGGCGGCAGTGATCTTTAAATGACAACGGCTGTTCCGGAGGCCACGACCATCAGCATACCATTGTTTGCGCCCAGGGTCTCGTAATCTACTTTTACACCCACAATAGCATTTGCCCCTGCTTGCCGGGCTCTTTCAGAGAGCTCTTTGATTGAGGTTTCGCGGGCTTCCATCAGTACCTTTTCGTAAGTACCGCTGCGTCCACCTATAATGTCGCGGATGCCTGCTAAAAAATCTTTAAAAATATTGGCGCCTATTATGGTCTCTCCAAAAAATACGCCTTTATACTCTTTTACAGGATGTCCGTCAATACCAGTCGTGGTTGAAATAATCATAATTGCTTGTTTTATTTCCGTAAAAATATCAATTATCTTTGACAGGCAGAATGGCTTTTCGGTGAATAACAGACAGGTGACGGTTACCGATTTTTAGTCGTTCTGCCGATACAATAAATATAATCATATGGCTCCATTAACGCTGGTAGAATGCCCAAGAGATGCAATGCAAGGTTGGCCTGGCTTCATTCCAACAGAGACAAAAATTGCCTATCTGAATCAATTACTCAAAGTTGGGTTTGATGTGCTGGATTTTGGCTCATTTGTTTCCGCAAAAGCCATTCCTCAGTTAGCTGATACAAAAGAAGTGATAGGCCGGCTTGACCTGAGCAACACGCAAACAGAATTACTGGCCATTATTGCCAATACCAGGGGGGCAGAAGAAGCTGTACACTACGAACAGATCAAGTATTTGGGTTTCCCTTTTTCTATCTCGGAAACGTTTCAACTACGAAATACCAATAAGACCATTGCGGCATCACTAAAGCAAGTGGAACAAATTCAAGGCCTCTGCGAACAGCATCATAAAAAGGCAGTCATGTATATTTCTATGGGGTTTGGCAATCCTTATGGAGATGAATACAGCGCTGAAATTGCACTCCAATGGTTTGAAAAACTACAAAGCCTGGGTATAGGAATTATAGCTTTGGCAGATACTGTGGGCGTAGCCGACAGTCATACCATAGCCTATATTTACAGTAAATTAATACCCGCATTCCCTGATGTGCAGATTGGGGCACATTTCCATTCCACCCCCACAACATGGGAAGAAAAAATAGTAGCCGCCTGGCATAACGGATGTACCCGGTTTGATAGTTCCATTATGGGCATCGGCGGATGCCCTATGGCTGAAGACGACCTGGTGGGCAATATTGCCACCGAACATATTGTATCCTGGGCCGACCAGCAAGGACTGACTTTGCGGCTTAACCGTGAAGAACTGGCCAAGGCGATGATCATGGCCAGAGAGATTTTTATTTAACATCTGCTCATTCCGGTATAAGAGAAGGGCAGGGGCCAGCAGATTTGTTTAGGTGCGTCAAACATTAAAACGGAAGTGCATTACATCCCCGTCTTGTACGGTGTACTCCTTACCTTCAATGCGTAGTTTTCCCTTTTCTTTTGCTGCCGATTCCCCACCCAGTGTTATAAAATCGTCATAACCAATAACTTCCGCTTTGATAAAGCCTTTTTCAAAATCCGTGTGGATCACACTGGCAGCCTGAGGGGCACGCCAGCCTTCATGTATGGTCCATGCCCGTACTTCCTGAACCCCTGCTGTGAAATAGGTGATCAGGTCCAGTAGCTTATAAGCTGCCCGTATCAGGCGGTTAAGTCCCGGCTCGGTAAGGCCATATTCGGCAAAGAATAGTTCCTTGTCTTCAGGGCTCTCCAGCTCAGTAATCTGTGCTTCAATATTATTGTTCATAACGATTACCTGGGCACCCTCTTCAGCAGCAATCTTGCTGAGGGCATCGCTATAGGAATTGCCGGTAAGGATAGATGGTTCGTCCACATTGGCCACGTAAAGCACCGGTTTTTCGGTAAGTAGAAACAGGTCTGCAACAGCTTCCCGATCTTCTCCTTCCAGACCCAGTCCGCGTATGTTTTTACCCTGTTCCAAATGCGCCTTGCACTGTAGTAATACTTCCAATACGCGCTTGGCCTTAGGGTCATTTTTGGCTATCTTTTCTGTGCGGCTGATTTTCTTTTCCACACTGTCCAGGTCCTTTAGTTGTAGCTCCGTATCAATAATTTCTTTATCGCTCACCGGATTGATGGCACCTTCGTCCCTAAGTATGTTTTCATCTTCAAAGCAACGGACCACGTGGATAATGGCGTCGACTTCCCGGATATTGGCCAGAAACTTATTGCCCAAGCCTTCTCCTTTAGACGCACCCTTTACCAGGCCGGCAATATCCACAAATTCGATGGAAGTAGGAACAATCCTTTGCGGTAGTACAATCTCTGCCAGTTTGTCTAAGCGGGTGTCCGGCACTTCCACCAAGCCTATATTGGGTTCAATAGTACAAAAACGGTAATTGCTGGCCTGTGCTTTAGCGCTGTTGCTTACCGCGTTAAAAAGAGTGGATTTACCTACGTTGGGCAAGCCAACGATACCTGCTTGTAATGCCATGACGGGAGTGCTGAAAATTTGCGCAAAGGTAAATGTTTGGATTGAGAGACAATAATTGTTTTTTCTGATTCCGGCATTCACACTTTTTAGCATACTCACATGTTTATGTGGGGGTATTTAACCGCAGAATTGTTAAATTTGTGTCTATATCAATCATTAAACCGCCCTCCTGCAATATGGATCATATAGTAATATTAAAAGAAGATATAGGACAATACACTATTGTGCCTGCAGATGTGGACAGAAGTGCACAATGGAGGGAGCAACTTACCTATGCAGTAAGGTTAGGTAATGAGTTTAAGGGAAAGACCACGATCACTTTTGAAACCAATGAAGGATCCCGGACAGTAGAAACTACGGTATGGTCGCTCACGGATTCATTTATTCACCTGAAAGGCGGTATTACTATTCCGCTTAACAGTATTACCGAAGTCCACTTTTAAAAAAGTAGGGTAAAATAGGCTACTTTTGCCGACCTATGCGCATAGCGGTTAATACCAGGTTATTCCTTAAAAACAAGTTGGAAGGTATTGGATGGTTTGCTCACGAAACGCTTTCCCGCATCGTGCGGCAGCATCCGGAGCATGAGTTTATTTTCTTTTTTGACCGGCCTTTTGACCCCAGCTTTGTTTTTGAGCAGAATGTCACTCCGGTGGTGTTACAGCCACAGGCACGTCATCCGTTTTTATATGTGCTTTGGTGTGAGTGGCGTATTCCGCGTGCCTTGAAAAAGTACAAGGCGGATATTTATTTCTCACCTGATGGGTTGGGTAGCTTAAGGACCAAAGTGCCGACCTGCCTGGTTATTCACGACCTGGCCTACCTGCACTTTCCTCAGTTTATGGATAAGATGCATTTATGGCATTACACTAAATATTTGCCCAAGTATGCGCATAAGGCAAAGCGCCTGGTGGCCGTTTCCCATTTTACCAAGCAGGATATTGTACAGGCTTACGGCATTCCAGAAGAAAAAATTGATGTGGTTTACAACAGTGCCCACGAAGCCTATCGTCCGATGGACTATGCTGATAAGCAAGAGGTTAAGGATAAATATACAGCAGGCGAAGAGTATTTCCTGTTTACCGGTGCCTTGCATCCACGTAAGAACATCATTCATTTGCTCAAAGCCTTTGTACTGTTTAAGCGGAGGCAGAAGAGTAAAATTAAATTGGTAATTGTGGGGCGAATGGCCTGGCAGTATAAGGAAATAGAAGAGGCGCAGAAGAAAATGCCTTACAAGGAAGATGTGGTCTGGACAGGCTATTTGAATATTGAAGAACTGGCCCGGGTAACCGGTGCTGCCTATGCCATGATATTCCCTTCCCTGTTCGAAGGTTTTGGTATCCCGATATTGGAAGCCATGGCTTGTGGTGTGCCTGTTTTGATATCAGATTCCTCATCTATGCCGGAAGTAGGGGGAACTGCCGCGCTGCTGTTCGACCCCGGGCAGCCGGAGGATATTGCTGCTAAAATGATGCAGGTATATAAAGACGAACATCTTCGAAATAAGCTGATCAAAGTTGCTTTAGAAAGAAGCCGGGAATTCAGTTGGGATATTTCCGCCCGCCAGCTCTGGGATAGTCTTATGAAATGTGTGTAAACGCCTTTACTAACGGATCAACATATGCCTGTCTGCATCCAGCCGGAGCAGTATAAACAGGAAGATGCTGAAGGACAACAAAGAGGTACCTCCATAGCTCAGCATAGGTAATGTAATCCCGATTACCGGTGCCAGGCCCATTGTCATGGAAAGATTGATGGCGAAATGGAAAAACAAAATAGAGGCCACACAGTAGGCATATACGCGGCTAAAGACTGATCTTTGTCGCTCGGCAATGATCACAATACGCATGAGTAAGCTAAGGTATAGTACGATCAGCACCGCTCCGCCAACGAAACCGAATTGCTCGCCGATACCACAAAAGACGAAATCTGTATTTTGTTCCGGAACATAGGAGTACTTGGTCTGCGTACCGTTCATAAAACCTTTACCCACTAATCCTCCGCTGCCAATGGCAATTTTGGATTGGCGTACATTGTAATCCGCGTCTTTTTTGGCTACTGTTCCCGGCCTTACATATTCATCCGGTACGTCCTGGCCCAACATGGAGTAGATACGCTCTACCTGGTAGGGCTGAAATACATGTTTAAACACATACGGTACGACTATCTGTGAGAAAGCGACTGCCAGGCCATAGCCGACAACCAGGATCACCAGGGTGAGCTTTTGGCGTTTCCACTGGGCTCGGGTGAGCCATATGGCTAAAGCCAGTATCAGGGTGATGATGATGAATAAAGGAACCCGCTGGATCAACAGGGTGCCTAATACCAGAGAGACTACTGAAAACCCGGCTATAATGATGCCATTGGGCAGGCCCTCCCGATACATAGCCAGGAAGAAAGAAAAATAAACCAATGCCAGACCTGTTTCATTTTGCTTGATGATGATGAGACAAGGCACGAGCACGATGGTGGCAGCAATAAGGCGGTCTTTGAGTGTATTGAAGTTAGTCTCGGTACTGGATAAAAAGCGGGACAAGGCCAATGCCGTGAATATCTTACACAACTCGCCCGGCTGAAGACTGAACGAGCCGAACTTGATAAAGCTGTGCGAGCCTTTGACCTCCGAGCCAAGTACGAAGGTCGCCAGGAGCAGTACAATGCCCAATAAATAAGATAAATAGGCAACAGAAGAAAAGAATTTGCTGTCGGTAAGTAAAATGATTAAGCCGATGAACAGCGAAATGCCGAGCCAGGTGATTTGTTTCATATGGCTTTTGCTCATGTCAAAAAATGGCTCATGAAAACTGATGTACTCTACAGAGTATACCGCAGAGATGCCAATGCATACCAGGGCCAGGTAAAGCAAGATAATGGGCCAGTCCAATCTGGAAGATATAGATTTGCGTGGTATTGTTGACATGTATATATCTTTTTTCGCAGCCGTTCGGGCCTGCTTATTACGTTTGGTACCTGATTTAGTCTTTTTACCGGTTTATTTAAATTGATAATAATCCTTGAGTATTTGCTTTGCCAGCATGGTATCTCTCACCTTCTTTATACTATCCTGAGTGCGTTTGTCGGCAGTGCGCAGCAGGTCGCGCAGGTTATCTTTTTCCCGTTGAATAGAATCAAGTGTTTTGATGTATTTCTTTATGGTGTTGGAGTTAACCATTCGGTCGAATAAGGGCTGCCTTTTTATCGTATCTGTAAGGTATTGCTCCATCATCAGGCTGGCTATAGGTCCTGCCCAGGTAGCACCATAGCCTGAATTCTGCACCACCACTGCAATGGCGATTTTCGGGTCATCCTTAGGTGCAAAACATACGAACACGGAATGATTATCCAGTTTTACCCGCTGACCGAATATGCCGGCGTAGTTTTCAACTGTCCCGGTTTTACCGCATACCTGCACACCGGGTAACTGTGCCACCCGGCCGGTACCGTGGGTAACCACATCTTCCATGCCGTCAATTACTGCCATAAATGAAGATTCGGGGATGTGGGTGACTTCATTCTTCTCCAGATAGGGAGTAAGTAAGCTATCGTTGGCATTGCCACCTATACTTTTCACAAAATGCGGTACATAATAATACCCCCTGTTGGCAATAAGACACATGGAATTGGCCAATTGCAGGGGCGTCATATCTATTTCTCCCTGGCCCATACCGACCACCACCATATTGCAGGAGTTCCAGTGCCGATTGTATATTCTATTAAAATAACTGGAATCAGGAATGCTACCTTTATACTCGCCGGTAATATCCACACCCAAAGCATGACCCAGGCCGAAAGAGTATAGGTAATCGTGCCAGCGCTGCACGCCTTCATGTACACCACCTACCCATTTTTTAGCATCGACAGTAAGTCGGAAGAGATGGCAAAAATAGGAATTGCAGGAGTTGGCCATAGCGACACGCAGGTTAGCGGCATGGCCGCCACCCGAGTGGGTACAGCCTATCCGCCGTCCACAGGCATAGTAACCACCACCACAACCCATTCCGAACGAAGGGGTAATGACGCCGACATCTAAGGCAATGAGTGCTGTGATGGGTTTAAAGGTGGACCCTGGTGGGTACTGCGCCTGGATAGCCCGGTTAAACAGGGGCCGGGTGTAGTCCCTGGACAACTGACCAAAGTTCTTTCCGAAGTTTGCACCGGACAAAAGGTTTGGGTCATAACTGGGACCCGAGACCATGGCCAGTATGCCTCCCGTCTGGGGGTCTATAGCGATGGCACTGCCTATTTTGCCGTTCATGAGCTTTTCGCCCAGGGCTTGCAGGTCGGCATCCAGATATAGTTCCAGGCTTTTCCCTGCTATAGCCGGCGTATCCAGGCTCCCGTTTTTATAGGCATCTCGAGGCCGGTTCAAGACGTCTCTGACCATGAAGTGGACACCTCGTTGTCCTCTTAATATTTCTTCATATACATTTTCCAGCCCGGTAATTCCCACATAATCGCCTTGTCGGTATGACTGGTATCTTTCTTTTTCCAGCATCCGGGGACTTACCTCATTAAGATAGCCAAATATATGTGCGCCGATCTTGAGCGGGTAGGTACGTGTACTTCGTTCTATCAGTTCAAATCCCGGGAACAGGTACAGGTTCTCCTGAAGGCGTGCGTTTTTATCCTGCGGCAGATCCGACTCGTACACGCTTTGACGTTGATAACCGTTGCGTACAATCGCTTTTTTAAAAGCTTTTTCGATATCTTCTTTTGTGGTATTCATCACCTCGCAGAAGAGGGTAGTGTCCAGTTCTTTTACTTTATTGGGAATAAATGCAAGGTCATACGTAACGTGATTGATGAGCAGACTCCTTCCTTTTCGGTCCAGAATAACACCCCTGGCAGGATAGATCACCTTTCTTACGATGGCCTGATCATCTGCCATTATTTTATACTTATCATCCATGACCTGTAAGGAGAGCAATCGCCCAATAAGTATGACCGCCATGCCGATGAATAGCGAGCGGATGATCCAGGGACGTGAATTTTGAGTATTGCTTGACATGCCTGAGGTCGAATATATTAAAACTCGGACAAAGATAATATTGAAGCCTTAAAGTAATCAAAAATATTCCGGCTACATTTAATAATACTCTGTGAAAATCCACTTACTTTGTAATAAACGATAAAGTCTTGACAGTAATACAATCCAAAAATGCCTCTCCGGCCAAATTGTCCTTGTTTACAGCCCTTATTTTGGCTGTACTCATCACGGTTATGAGCTTATTCATAGCCGACAAATGGTATATTCCCCTGGTGGCCTTTTCGGTTACTTTTTTAGCAGGCTACTGGATATTTTTCTACGTGCTTCAATACTTCATTTACAGAAAAATAAAGCTTATTTATAAGTTTATTTATCAAACGAAAGCGACGCGGAGAGAAGAATTTTTCTACCAAAACATTTTGCCCCAGAAATCTATTGATGAGGTAAGCAAGGACGTGGAGCGCTGGGCGAAAGAAAAAAGTGTGGAGATAGAGGGGCTGCAAAAAAATGAACAATTTCGCAGAGAATTTCTGATGAACCTGGCACACGAACTCCGTACGCCTATATTTACTGTACAAGGGTATATACATACCCTGCTGGGCGGGGCTATAGACGATGCAGCGGTAAACCGTAAATTCCTGACTAATGCGGGGAAAGGTATAGAGCGCCTGGTACGACTTACTGATGACCTCGACGAAATATCCAAGCTGGAGTCGGGCAGTATACCTATTGTACAGGAGCCTTTCGTCATACAGGACCTCGTAAAAGATGTATACGAGGAATTAATGTTGAAGGCAGCAGAAAAGCATATTCAATTAAATTTCAAAAAGGGTACCGAGTCCGATATTATGGTATATGCAGACCGGCCAAAAATAAGGCAGGTATTGGTTAACCTGGTAGAAAATGGTTTGAAGTATGGCCATGAGCACGGTACGATTACTACAGGTTTTTACAGTATGGATGAGGGCAGGGTGTACGTAGAGGTATCAGACGATGGGCCGGGGATAGATGCAGCACACCTGCCGAGGATTTTTGAACGTTTTTATCGTGCCGACAGGAGCAGAAGTAGCAATAAAGGGGGGACGGGCCTTGGCTTGGCCATTGTTAAGCACATCATTGAAGCGCACGGCGAAACGGTGACGACGAGAAGTAAAGTGGGAGTAGGGTCATCATTTGGCTTCACGTTGGAACGGGCCAATGCCTGATCACAACTTACCCTTTACGGCATACATAAATCATTTCTCCGGCTGGCAGGCGGTAGCGGTCAATGTCGGCGGGCGTCAATGTGTTCACATAGTCATCTTCTGTTACCTCAAACCCGGCAGCACTTAGGCGATCTTTATAATCCCTGCCGAAAAGGCGCAAATGATCCTTTTGCCAAAAATGTTTTTCTCTTTCTTCAGGACTGGTAATACTCGGATCTTCATACGTCAGTGCCCGGGTCATATCAATGGGTACCTGAAAGATACCCCAACCACCGGGTCGCATAATACGGTGCAGTTCCCGCATACATTGGTCGGCATCCGTTACATGTTCTAATACATGATTGCAAAATACGATATCAAAGCTGTTGTCTTCGAAGGGTGCCTGATGTAGGTCGAAGTGTACATCAGCTATGGGTGAATTATAGTCGCCGGTCGTATAGTCCAGGTTGGGCATGCTTTTAAAGAGCTTGTAAAAACACTGTTCCGGAGCTATGTGTAACATTTTATACGGCGCGGTAAAAAAATCAGTTTTGTTTTTAAGGTACAGCCATAAGAGCCTGTGACGCTCCAGTGACATGGTACCGGGGCTCAGCACATTCTGGCGTTTGGCTATACCGCTATAGCCATAAGGTAAAAAACGACTGTAGGTTTTGCCATTTATGGGATCCTCATATTTATCTCCGGCATATAGCAAAGCCGAAAGCTTTTGAAAGACCAGGCTTAGTTTAATAAGTAAGGGCCGGGGTAGGGTGCGTAATAGAAAATGAAACATAAGTAGATTACCCGGTGGGCAGTGAAATTTTGCCAAAAATAGGGTAAAAAATTTCGAAAATGAAGCTGGCAATAGCTGTTTCCTTTATCCGGCGCCTGCAACAATTTTTATTTTCATCCGGTTTTTATACCTTTCGGCTTCTTTTCTATCAGCATCAACACCCGGTATGGCCTTAAGCAAAATCTGGAGTGCATTTATCATTGTGGCTATATTGGCCGCCAGTATTCAATTACTGACCGATAATCGCCACAAGGATATCTACAGTACGATGATCGTGGGCAAGGCGGGCGACACGTCTCAATCCCATATTTTTCCCGGCGGCAGTATACCACAAGTTCTTACTGAAAAATTAGCCGGCAACGAGACGTATAAAAGCGGTACACAGCGGTTGCTTCGCCTGGAAGATGGCAGTGTGCTCAGCTACCGGGAGCAATCTGCGGATGGCGTACTGGCAACGACGCAAACCGCAGTGGAAATATGTTTGGGGCTGATTGGCATTATGGCTTTGTTTATGGGTTTTATGCGTATTGCCGAGGATGCAGGCGGTATCAGGTTACTTTCGCGGATTATAGGCCCTTTTTTTGCCAGATTATTTCCTGAAATACCCAAGGGCCACCCTGCAATGGGTCATATGATGCTCAATTTTTCTGCTAATATGTTGGGTCTGGACAATGCGGCCACTCCTTTCGGGCTCAAAGCAATGGAAAGTTTGCAGGAACTTAATCCGGATAAGACAAAAGCAACCAATGCGATGATCATGTTTCTTTGTCTGCATGCCGCAGGTCTTACATTGATCCCTGTTTCTATTATCGCTATGCGGGCCAAGCTGAATGCGGCTAACCCCACAGATATTTTCCTGCCCTGTATGATTGCCACCTTTGTGGCCACCATGGCAGCTATGATCATTGTCTCGCTGAAGCAGCGCATCAACCTGTTTCAGCCGGTTATCATTGGTTGGATAGGTGGCATATCAGCTATTATCGCTACCATGATATGGTACCTGAGCAGTCTGGATCGCGCCGATATGGAACAATTTTCAGCCCTGTTGAGCAACGGGTTGATATTGCTGATTTTTTTCCTGATCGTGTTTGGTGCCTTGTATAAGAAAATAAATGTATTCGATGCCTTTGTTACCGGGGCTAAGGGCGGGTTTGAAACATCAATAAAGATTATCCCTTATCTGGTAGGCATGCTGGTAGCCATAAGTCTGCTGCGTACGAGTGGTGTATTTGATATCATTACCGATGGTCTGAAGTATGTGTTTACGGCAATGAATATGAACGTGAATATCGTGGATGCCTTACCTACGGCACTGATCAAACCTTTGAGTGGTAGTGGTGCGCGGGGCATGATGGTCGATACCATGGCTTTTTATGGTGCCGATTCTTTTGCCGGCAGACTCAGTTGTGTGTTTCAGGGAAGCTCCGACACCACCTTTTATGTGATAGCTGTGTACTTCGGCGCCATCAGTATCCGCAATACACGTTATACTATTGGCGCTATGCTGCTGGCCGACCTTGTAGGTATCGTCACCGCCATACTTATTACCAGTTACTGGCCGTGGTAACAGGATGAACATATCACTTTACTTGTCTTTGCTTCGTAAAATGCCGTCTTATCTATAAAGTATTTAAATTTGGTTGTTATGAAGCAAAGCCTGATCCTTTGGCTAGCGATTGTTTTTGGCTGTTATGCCAACACGCTTGTCGCACAAGGCGAGAATAATAATTGGCATTTCGGTAAGCAGAATTTTATAGACTTTAACCAGGATCCGCCACAGATACAGCAGAGCAATATATTAACCATTGAGAGTTGTAGCGCGGCAAGCGATGCTGCAGGCAATTTGCTGTTTTATACGATTGGCAGCAGGATATGGGATGCCAACGGAGATGAAATGCCCAACAGTAATGGCCTGCTCGGAAACGGCCCCTTCTTTTCTGGTGTGCCGATGGGATCCAGTGCTGCAGGTGTAGCCATTGTTCCCAACCCTGCCGATGCACAACAGTATTATGTATTTAGTGGCGATGCTTATGAAGACGGGACCAATAAACTTTACTATTCACTCGTGGATATGACACTGAATGGTGGTCTTGGAGATGTGGTAGCCGGAGTCAAGAATATTGAACTGATGAGTGATATGTCTGAATTCCTCACTACTACCCTTGGCAGTGATTGCCAAAGTTATTGGCTGATCACCCGCAGCTTTTCGAACGGTAATATGAATGCATTTAAGATTGATGTGGACGGCATCAACACTACTCCTGTTGTTTCTGTACATCCTGGTGGTGCCAACTACGGGACGATGAATTTTGCTCCCAATGGCACCACCCTCGCCCTCGGAGGGTCCCCATTTTATATAAGCACCTTTAATAGTGTAACGGGTACTATAGGCGACTTTATAGCAATTCCCTTACTCGGATCAACCCTAGAGTTTAGCGCCTCAGGTAATAAATTGTACGCGTACAGTAATGGTGAAGGTCTGTATCAGCTTGATCTTTCTTCCTTGCCGGATGCCGCTGCTGTGGCCGCATCTCAGGAGGTGATTTATTCCTTAGATCCAATGACCGATGGGTTTATTATTGATATGAGGCGTGCTCCTGATGGTAAAATTTATACCCTCAGGCTGAACATGATGTCTGCTCCGTATGTCAGTATCGGATGTGTTCAAAACCCTGAGCTTTCCGGTGCGGCAAGCAATTTTAATCCTCAGGCCTTTCCGACCTCATCCTGGTGGGGCAATCAAATTTTCACCTCTTTCGGTGAACCGATGTGTATAGCCGGATCTATTGATACCATCATTAACAGCAGGAAAGATACCGCCATCTGCTCGGAGGTCGCTGCGGTTTTGTCTTCTTCTTTACCGCAGGGTAGTTCCTATCTCTGGAGCACCGGTGCTACCAGTTCGGAGATTGAGGTATACGATGATGGCTTATACTGGGTTATTGCAAAGGACGGATGCAGCAGCACTATCGACTCTTTTATGGTGCAGTTCCATCACCTGAGTTTGGATTTGGGAGCAGATACCCAGCTATGTGTAGGGGATACTTTGGTGTTGAATGCCTTGCAAAATAATCCCGCAGCAACATATGAATGGAATAACGGTTCTCAGGAATCTACGCTGAAGGTATATGTAGCAGGAACATATAGCGTTAGCATTAAGGACGGTGATTGTTTTTATACCGATTCCATAACTGTTGACGTAATATATCCCGAGTTTGGCATTGTGGAGGGCGATACCAGCTTGTGTGATGACATTGTCCTACAACTACATGCTGAAGGCAATATGGCGGGTACCTATTTATGGAATACCGGTGAGATAACGCCTGCGATTTACACCATACCCGGCCAGACAGGATACTATAGTGCAACCATGACCAATATTTGTGGTGTTTACCGGGATTCTGTTTATATAGAAGCATTAAACTGTCAATGCATCCCTTTCGTTCCTAATGCATTTACGCCAAACGGAGACGGCAGGAACGATGTGTTTTCTATCAACTTGTCCTGTCCGGTGATGAGTGCGTTCTCTATGGAGATATTTAATCGTTTCGGGCAAAGGGTTTTTATCGCTTCGGACCCCGAATCGGGATGGGACGGCAGCTACCTGGGCGGGCGGGCCGATGTCGGGGTTTATTTTTATTACATCACATTTAAGGGCAGAGCAGGGGCAGATTTTGTGTTTAAAGGCGACCTTACTTTAATCAGATAGATGATGAAGACATTCACTTAGCCTGTTTATCATATGCGCCAATGATGTTATTAGGTTGGGAAGTTCAGCTAGTCAGTCTGTTTGCTATATGTGTTAAAAGAGGAATTTGTACCAGTTTTAGGGAAGGCCTTTGAAGAAGTAGGTTTCGTAGCGGTGAAGCATCATGGGATCAGCCGGCCAGTATCTGGAAGAGCGCTTAAAGGAAACAGGATTGGAGAAATAGGGTAAGCGATAAAAATACCAGGTGGCCGGATACACGCGCGTATAGGCTGGTGCTCCCTTATTTAACCCTGGTCCACATAGTAGTTCGTCCAAATGCAGAAAAGCCCACATAACCGCGTAAATGCAGGTTGCCTTCCTTGTCTATAGTGATTTTGCCACTGTATGTTTTGCCGCTTTCCGGGTCATAAACTGTTCCCTCTTCCCATACTCCCTCACCTGTATATTCGAAATCTTTCAGGATAACAGATCCTGCTACTTTGTTGTTTCGCTTTGTTTTGTCGGGATTGTATAAGTCCACAGCCCCGGGTATGTGGGTCCATATTAAGGTGCCGAAATACTTGTTGTCCTTTTTACTGATCACAACTTTGCCTTTGTTTTTCTCCGTCATGTAGGTACCCGTTATTTTGTCGGCCTCTTTTACCTGGGCTATTGTGCAGTTGCCCATAAACAGAAGGGCAATAAGGATTAGATGTTTCATGCCGGTGTATACTATTCTTTTAGCTCATTGACGAGACTACCGCCTTTATATCGTTTATAAAAACAAAAAATTTTTACATCTCCTAGTCATTGCCTGTTTGCACGCCGATCAACTGCCAAAGGGCTTCGCCTAAGCTAATGCGCAGGCCTACAGAAGGTTCACTCCGGCCGCTTTCATACCCTGCTACAAAATCAATTCGGCCAAAACGGAACATTTTGAAGCCAATGTTTTCAAGACCCGCAAAGACTTCAACATAGTAATCATCTTTGTTGATATACAAGGCATTGCTACCGCCTACCAGGTACCAGTTAAGCCTGCGAAACAAGGGTATTTTATTGGTCAGCCAGCCGCCCAGGTGCCATTCTCCATGCGCCTGAACATATATATCGGCCGTGTTGCTGAACCGATAATAAGGGGCCAGTTGAAAGCTCTTAAGGTAAGGGTTAGCCAAAATGGTTTGGTTACCGTAAAGATGCTTCCAGTCGGGAAGGCCTGTGTAGTTCTTGTTCAGAAATCCGCCCGCTTCTAAACGGTACTCCAGATTGCCCAGCAGCCTTAGGGAAACCTGATGTTGTAGCGTGGCCGACCATTTATCAAAATCACTCTTGCTGCTACCTATCCCGGGAATACCTTTGGTATAGTTCAAGGTCATGATAGGGGCCCGGCTACGCAGGGGCGCTCTATACTTGGGGTATTGAATATATCTCCAGCCTGGCTGATAACTTATTGTGGCCTGAACTATTGCCGCATCATGATCTTCAAAGGCAGGAAGATTGTCGGGCTGATTGGGCAGCAGCCGGGGGTCTGGATTTTCTTTGAATGTGTACAGGCTAGTGTTTTCCAGGGCCTCACGACGTTCGTATGCCATCCCGATGCTTCCGCTAAGGCCGTTACCCCAGTTTCGCTCTGCCTGTAGGCGTACAAGGCTGTTGCTGAACAGTTTCATGTAATTCAGGCCGCCAAACAGGGTATATAACTCGTTCATGAACGCGGTAATAGGACGATCCTGGTTGATCTGGTAAATATATCGCCCGCCCTGGACACGGAGCTGCCAGCTTCTTCGTTTCCATGCAGCGCTTTCACTAAAATAAGTAGCTGTGGCCAATCCATAATACCTGGCACTACCCAGGCCATAACGATTACGCAAGTCAAGGTTTACATATTTGTCTTCGGTAATATTGTGCTTCCAGTTAAGGTAAAGGGTGCCATGAAGACCTTCAACCGTATTGTAGCCTATAGAGCTGATCAACGGCCGCATGCTGAATTCATTCTTTCCTTGTTTTATCCGGGGGCCACCCAGTAAAAAGGATCCGATACCTAATTGGTACACGGGAACTTTCTTCAGGGAGTCTTCTTTCATTTTGTTGGCTTCGTACAGGCTGTCTTTCCGGATATAATCTTTAACCTCGTCCTGCTCCAGGGGAATAGGTCTGATACTGTCCCAGTAATCCTGCCGATGGTCATGGGCGGCACTGTCATAGGCGGCAATTACCTTGTCTGCAAATACAGCGGGATCAACCGGTTGGTTTACCTTCTGGTTTTTATATGCCGTAACAAAATTGCCCGCTGCATCTATGCCCATTAATGATAGGGTAGGATAAAGCACCTGGTTTTGGATGATCCAAAGATCTTTTTGCACCGGAATGTAATATTGTTCCAGGCGAAGCGTGTCCAGTACATTGATCTGCGATGTCTTGGTAAGGATAAGTTCTACACTTTGAAACAACCATTGCCCGTCCACTACATACACGAAACCGGTAAAGAGTGGTTCAAACTTACGTTTTGGTGTTACCTGAATTTTCTTGATCAGATAATCACCATCAGTGAAGCTGCCCATGTACTTAAAGGTATAGTACAGAAAGGCATTGCTATTGGCCGGAGAAATAAAACCACGTTCGTTAAGTCCGGACAAAATCTGGATATTGTTTTCGTAAATATTCGTGATGGGCGGCATGGTGGCGAAACCCAAACCTCTCGGATCCCCGCTTTCTCTTACCGATTGTACCTTGTTAAAAAACCGGTCGGGTGCCTGGTAAGTGTAGTGCGACATTTGTTCCACCAGGTACAGCACGCCTTTACCTGTAGAATCAGCGCCAATGGCCTCATTGAATTCCTTGCTCTGCTCAGCATCCAGGCTGACACCCATGATCTTTTTTGGTGTAGACCGGATACGCAGGGCACCTTTGAGGTAGATGTCGGTCTCCATCGTCTTTAGCATGGCCGCGTGTTCTTTGCGCTTGGCGATAACCTTCCTCATAATGGGGTAGGCCGGATCTTCACCACCACCTTTAATCACCACTTCGGCCATTTTCAAGGATTGTATGGGCAGTGAAAAGTTCACCGTAAGTGGGTCCTTGCCCACGGTAATTTGCTGCTGTTGCGTTTCATATCCAATGTACTGGCAACTGATGGTATAACTTCCTGCCGGTACATCCAGGGTATAATAGCCTTCGTTGTTGGCAGAAGTCCCTATAGTGGTACCTTTAATCAGGATGGTGGCGAAACTTAATGCAAACCCCTGGTCATCCGTGGCCCTTCCTTTCACCGGAGTAGCCATGGCAGCTGTGGAACTGAAAAACATACACAGCAGCAATACATAAAAGCGATTCATGGGAGAAAGGTAAATATTTTTGTATTAATACCGCAAAAATTCCTTACCGGCTGTGCCGGATTAGGAAATGGGCTTACATTTGTAGGAATGGATATTAAAGAAAAAAGGAAACAATGTGCCTGGTATGCATTTCCCTTTTTGCTTTCATGCCTCTTCTTTGCATGCAGGGCACCTCAGGCGATCCAATACCAGCAGGTGAGCAGTGTCCGCATCATGCACGTGGATATTGGCCAGCCCGAATTGGGCATGGATTTGAAATTTTATAATCCCAATGCTTTTGCCGTAGATGTAAAAGATATGGACATCGATGTGTTTTTAAACGATAATTATCTGGGAAAGGCACGACTGAGCAAGCCAATGCTTGCCCCGGCTATGGATACATTCCTATTGCCTGTTGCGCTCTCAGCCCAGCTGAAACAGATTATACCCAATGCCTTGCAGGTACTGAGCAAACAGGAGATTGACTTGCGTCTGAGTGGTTTTTTGCGTGTAGGGAAAGGCGTGTATATGAAAGTACCTGTTAACTATAAAGGCAAGCAAAAATTAAATATCTTCTGAAGGGGTTGAGGATTGCCAGAGTGATTTCATTACTTTTGCACCCATGAATCTTACTCCGCTTTCTGCCATCAGCCCGGTTGACGGCCGCTACCGTAAACAACTGGAAGAACTGGCGCCTTACTTCTCTGAGTTTGGCCTGATCAGGTACCGTATTCGCGTGGAAATAGAATATTTCCTTGCTTTGGTTGAGTTGGGCATATTCAAA
>JBEBUO010000024.1:0-17622 GCA_040393285.1 Taibaiella helva
TCGCAGAGAAGGCCATTACCTTGGCATACTCGTTTACCATTGGCACCAGGCCCATCTTTTCCAGGTTGGCGATTTCGCTTTTCTTCAGTTCAAACTTCACGCCATCCACTTCATTCATACTACCAAACTTTTTACCCGCAGTGACCTGGCTCATTAACGTCTTATAAACCTTACCCGCCAAAGCACCGGAAGGCGGTACATAGAGGTCTTCTTCTTCCCGTAGGTCTTGATGTTTACCCCTACCCACCAGCCAGTTGCAGGTCATCATTACATTCGATTTGAACTTATCTCCACTGGTAAGGTTGGCCAGGTCAAACATTTCCATGACATCATCCGGCGCATCCAAATGCTCAAAGTCGGTAACCAGCATCACCTTATTTTCGTGTGCAATTTTTGACCATTTTTCCACTACTTTATTAGATCCTAAGTAGCCCGGTATGACCATAATACTGTAGTTATTGCGCAGGTCCAGACGATCGAAATTTTGCTTCAGTTCCGCCGCCACCGCATCAATAAACCGCGAGTTGTCCAGATCTTTTAGTTGGTCCAACTCGCAATTGATAAAAGAAACATTCTTCAATTTATCTGACTCTGTATTGTTGAAAAACAAGGCTACATTACGATAGGACCGTTCCAGCTCTTTGGTTTCCTCTACCGCCTTCGACAAGTTGGTTTCCAAAATCCGCTCGCAGGTGGTCACCTTGTTTTCACACTCATCGATGAGTGCACTAAGGTCGTCACCACTTTCGAGCACTTCTTTCCAAAGTATAAGCGCTTGCGCTAAAGTGGACCGCTCCTGCTTTTTCTGATCTTCGTTCAAAAAGATGTTTCTCCGGGCTTTACGCTCGGGGTTAATGTTGGCCGTACCGTCAATAGTCGATTCTATGAGGTCGAAGCCACCATATTTAGCCAGGGTGTCTACACTAAACTTCAGCGACTCTACAGCTTGCTGTGCACCCACAGGTGCGCCTTGTGGCATCGCATTGGCGTCATTCTGTTGTTGTTGCGCTTCTTGCATAACTTTATAATTTAGTCTAATGGGTTAAAACTTTTGACCGGCTCATTACTTTTCGGAGCAGCAGCTGAGCTACTACTACCAGCACTTTTCTTAGGCCAGGCATTTTCAATCTTTATACTGTTGATGTTGATTTCAGTAGCGGATATCTTCAATTGAATACGCATAGGCAAGTCGCCATCTGCACTGAACATTTCTTTGTAATAGATACAATAGGCATCTTTGAAGGATACCGTTTTTAGCGAAGCACCGCTATCCCGCTTGGAGAAGATGATTTCACCGCTGTGTTGCATCGTGTCCGACAGCATCCATTGTGCCAATCCGGTTTTGTTGTCCGATTCCACCTCCATTGTAATCAGACCAGGCTGCACTTTGCCTTTAGGCCGCATAGCGTGATCTAGCGGTTGGGAAAACTCGTACGCCACATTCAACAGGCGTACATCTTTGATGTCGGAGTTGATGTTTAAAACAGCTAAGAAAGACATAACAGTAGGTTTTAAATTTAGATTTTGGATTGCAATTCGTCGCGCATGGCGCCAATGGCAGCTATCAAAGCTGCTTTTGCGGTAGGATCGGCCAAAGCCGTTTTTAAAATCTTGTTGCTTTTCAGTTGCTTGATGATTTTGAGATATTCATCCTTTTTTATGGCATTGCTCTGTAAAAAAGGACTTTGGGCCGTGATGCCCTTCAGGCTAAAATCACCTACACTACTGAAACTTAGTGTCTCCTTCTGCTCGGTGCCCTGTTCTGTTTCAAAGGCGACCTCAACGCTTGGTTTGAACCGATCAAAGACATCCTGTACGGTTTGCAGTCCCTGAACCACCTCCGGCTTGATGGGTGCATCTTTGGTGAGTTTCTCAGCAAATAGTGTTCTGTTTTGAGGTATATCGGCAAAAGCTTCGCTTGCGTCAAGTTGTACTTCATTACCTCCGATTCCGTAGTTGCTCATTGTAATTTAGTTTTTAAGGTGAATAAATGTTGACCTATATATCAGGCCATTTGTTGTTATCAATAGGGATATTAGCTTTATACTATTTCCCATTCCAGCTGTGCGCCTTGTGCTTCCTGGTTTAGTTTTCCCCGTACCTTTTGTCCGGTTTTTAGCGCCTCGCTTACAATGAGTTTGCTCAAGGGCTTGCGTATCCCGGTTCTGATAATATTTTTCAAGGGGCGAACACCATACTTCGGTGAATAACCCTGCATGGCCAGCCAGGATTTAGCATCACTATCTATCTCAAACTGAATATGCTGCTGGTTAAGTTGCTTGATCAATGGTTGCAGGTGAATGTCAAAGATCTTTACTACATTTTCTTCAGGAATGGGTGCAAAGGGTACGATTTCGGTAATCCTGGCCAAAAACTCAGGTCTGAAATAGCCGGTCATTTTTTCAAGCAGCATGGTCTGCGGAGGCACTTCGCCACCTACAAATGATTGAATAATATAATCTGCACCTATATTGGAGGTAAATAAAATAACGGCATTAGTAAAGTTGCCCACATTGCCCAACTTATCGGTTAGCTTGCCCTCATCCAATATCTGTAAAAAGATGTCGAATACCGATGGGTGAGCCTTCTCAATTTCATCAAAAAGCACAATAGAATAAGGTCGTTGCCTGATCTTGTTTACCAAAAGTCCTCCTTCCTCATAGCCTACATAGCCCGGAGGTGCCCCATAGAGCAAGGCAGCCGAGTGTTCTTCTTTGAACTCCGACATATCAAAGCGAATAATGGTATTTTCATCCTGAAAAAGAAATTGTGCCAAAGCCTTCGCCAGCTCTGTCTTTCCTGTACCGGTAGGGCCCAGAAAGAAAAAGGAAGCGATAGGTTGTCCTTCTTTATTCAAACCTGAACGCGATTCCAGAATGGCTTCATTAACGGCATTTATGGCAACATCCTGTCCAATAACGCGCTCCCGCAGGATGTCTTGCATCTGCAACAGCTTCTCCTTTTCGTCAGATTGCATTTTTCCGATGGAGATGCCCGTCAGGTTAATCAACACGGCGACCACATCCGCCACACCCATGGTATCAAAACCTTTATCAACAATAGTTTGCAACTGGCTTAAGGTATGCGCTATATAAGCTTCCTTTTCTTGTGTTGAGGCTAAGGCATAATAACTGCTGCCCTCTTCCAGTCTTGCCAAGAGTGTAGGTGTAAGACTGTGTTGTAAACTTTGGTAGAAATAGTCGACAACAAGCTCCGCTGCACCGGCCACTTCAGTCCGGAACTGTTCCTGCAAAGCATGTACACGTTGTAAAGATGTATTCTGCATAATTCGAAACACCGCCATAGACCGGTCCAGCAGATCAATACCTGAATCTGGTAAGCGGCGGGTATATAAGTACCTGTGGGCCAGCTTCACTATATGATGTACCACGTTATCGTCCACTTTTACCTGATGATACTGCTCATATCTATCTAAAACATTAAGCAGCATCGTTTCTGCTACGGCTAATGTAGGCTCACCAGCAGTTACCCGTTCAAAATTCCGGTATAATCCGGTATCGCTTTCGATCAGCTTCCGATAGTGCTCATTGGAAGTGGTAGCAATAATACTGATAGCATCCTGCTCCAGGATCACTTTGAGCATGCCCGACAATCCCGTGTTTTTTTGTTGGGCATCCAGAAAAATGTGAATATCATCGATCAGCAAAACAGATTTAGGATACGCTTCCAGCGCTTTGAATACCTTTTGTAAGCGATCTTCGATTTCGCGTTTATAGCTCGCCCCTGCTATTATCGCATGGGTCTGCAATTTCAATATGGGCCATTCTTTAATAAAATCCGGTGTTTCGCCCTGGATAATGGCATACCCAAAGCAATCCATCAGGGCTGTCTTGCCCACACCAGATTCACCCACGATTACGGCACTTGATTTGCGCCTCCTGGATATGATTTCTAAAAGTTTCCTAACCTCTGCTGACCTACCGATGTAAGGTTTTTCTCCTCGCTCCTGCAAGTGACCAACCAGGTCAACGGTGTATTGACCCAAAACTCCATCCGATTTGGATTTAGGTGAATTGGAAAGGCCATTAGCTTTTGTCTGATTGGACTTGGTAGAAGGTATCTTGCCGGTAAGGCTCAAAAACTGGGCAGCCTCAATGGGAAAGGTTTTTAACTGATCGTAGGTAAAGGCAACACCGGGTAGGCACAAGGCATAAAAGAGCGATTCGGGAGTGATATCTGTTGCATGGAACAAGTGACTGGCATTCTCTGCTTCTGTAAAGAGCGTATGCAATGCTTCATCCCACTCGGGGTCTTTATGCGGATTGGTGCGCTTCGGACACTGCTCCATCCTGATAGCGGCCCAATCCTCCAGATAATATACATCCATGTCATTTTGTTGCAGCACACCACGCAAATCAAAGTCTTTATTCAACACTGCGGCTAAGAGGTGTGCTGGATTGACACAGGCATGGTGCTGTTCTTTAGCCAATCTGCCGGCGATGAAGATCGCCTCTTCGGCCTGGCTGCTCAATGCATATTTATGGGTGCTGGTCATAGTGTTTCATTTAGGCGGCATCTTCGGCTTCTGCAACTACCAGTATGGGGTCTGTTTTCACACCATCTTTACCGGGTTTATAGCTGCCATCGAGCTCGTTGTATTCGAAGCCCTGCGCCAACTTGGTTTGATAGATGTGAGTAGCCTTATCCAATGATTTTCTTAGTTCTTTGGGCATTTGCGCCAGCGCCACATTGTGGCTGTTATAAATAAAATGTAAGGAATTATATTTCTTATCTATTTTGAAATAATTGGGTTTGAGTATTGCTTTAATCTTGCTTATGCTTCCATCCAGCCGTGCCAGGGCCTTCTTCAAACCAAGTTCTTTGTCATTTCCGGTATCTGTATCATCAAAATCCGTATCGCCCTTAATCTTGCGCAACAGACCCAACAGGGGTTCTGTTACAGTATCCGATTTGATTTTATTCAAGGCTGGATTATTGCCTAATGAGGGTAGCTTTTTCATCAGGAGCCCTAATAACTCTGTTTTGCGGGACAGCATAGGTAACATCAGGGACCGGGACAGGGACACGCCAATTTCTTCCCGCTTTCTATCATCTGTTTTCGGGTTGCCTAAAGTAACAACTCCTTGTTGCACAGTGGCAATCATAACTGTCAACTGGTCAAAATCATTGTTTCTTGCACTTTCCAGAACCACTTCTTGATAAGGATCCCGGGTGGCCATTTGCTTGTCAAAATGCGTTATGGGTTGATAAAAAGCATCTTTCTTTGTGAAATCCGTCAGGTGGTTGGCAGGTTCGTTGTTTTCCAAATCTATGGTGATAGCGTTAAGTGCATCATCTATAAGCAGGACTGGTGGTACCATAAAGTTGAATAGTCGACCAAAGTTCAGCCGATCGGTATCCATTCCTACCTGCCCGCCCATTTTTAGCATGTCTTTGAAACTCTTGACGAATTGCATTAATCGATCTGCAGAATCTGCCGCTACACCACCCGGGTTACCAAATACCTGATCCAGCTTCTGGTCGATCTGAGGCAAACTCAGGAAACTTTTAAAAGAACCTATAAGATGTTTTGCAAACTTGAACAGGTCTTCAATGATCGACTGAATATCATTCTTCAGACTATGAATCAAATTTTTGAGCGGATCTATACCCGAGGAAGTATTCAGGGTGAGTCCATTCAACAACTGGGTGAGTATCTTGGTGATTTTTGCCACCAGCATACTGTACACATATTTTACCGGGGTTTGATTCACTAATTTGATGGCTTCAATCAATGCATCCGGATTTTTGGCGTACTGCACGGCATGTGCACTCAGGTCGAAGGTGCTCTTGTAGTTGATGACGTTCGGTATGCGTTGAAGGAAGTCTTTGGTATCTTCTTCACCATACAGTGCCGTACCCACGCAAAAAATGCTGTCAATACTGCCGTGTGCCCCAAGATTACCCGCTATTTTTTTTGCTACGGATATAGCTATATGACCGCCCTCACTTAAACCAACAAAATGAATACCATACAACTCATCTTTCAGGGGGGCTATAGTCGATTTCAATTTTGCCTCAAGCAAGGCAATATGCTTGTCGGCTTGGCCATAACTATCGTATTCAAAAATAATGCATTCATTATTATCATTCATTTCCTTAAGTGTCTCCTCTGTCTCCTTGAGTACCTTATCCCAATGATCGGGATAGGTCTCATGGTAGCAGAAGCCATCATCCAAAGGTTGCTCCTGGCTTTTTTGTTCTTCCAGCACACCCGGCACGTAAGACAGGGCTTTGTCCACCGCATCGGCAGCACCTTTTACACCCGAGGCTACATTGTCCACCATAGAGCCGGCGGCCATCGCTTTATCTGATGGCTGAAAGCGCACCACCACTACAAGCTGTAGCTTTTCGGTATTTACGAGTTCCAGGTTGGTATTTGTCTGCCCCGACATGTTAATTATATTATTTATGCATTTTTGTTTTTAAAGCTTACAATGCCATCGCCTACCGTATACCCTTGCACCGGTAATGTTTTACCTGATGCATCGGTATTTCCTTTGTGCATCGTTCCGTCGTTCATTCTAATTTCATAAGGAACTTTGGCCTGTGCCTTTCCCGCGTGATCGGTTAAGGTGTATTGCGCCGAATAGTCCTGCTTAATCTTTCGTTCCGCATAGGCAGCATCATTTTGGGCACTTTCCTTAAGGCTATTGGTGTTTTGTTCCTGTTTTAACTGCTTCACACCTTTCTGGTCAAACTGGTTATTTACACCACCTGCACCTGCCGCAGCTCCACCTCCTCCGGCTCCATTACCAATCATAACCGTAAAGCAGCCTAATACGATACTTCCTCCATGTGCTGTCGGGTCGCCCAACCGGGCAGCCGGCTTACCTCCAATCATCACCGTACTGCTGCCCATCACAATGCTATCGGGTGGTCCTGTACAGGTACACATATCCCCGACCGTGGCGGCAGGCATCCCCCCGATAAACACGTTGGACACGCAAGGGCCGGCAACAGGCCCGCCCACGTGCGGCTTAGGTCCATCGGCTACCGGGCATACATGCATATCTCCTATTCTTGCAGCGGGCTGTGACATACGTTCGGTTTAGGTATGATATTTTGTACTGTTTTGTTATTTAATACCCCCCAAAAATCGAGGTAGTACATCTTCATCATTTCATCATTAAGGAGATAGATATGGTCAATCACAGTAAACAGCTTCAATACCGGGCTATCTTTCGGACCACTCAACTGCTGCACCAGCATATTAATGTCCCAAACCCTGAAGAACTGTTTGGCATGCTCGGGATCATTGTTGTAAATAACGTCCTGAAATACCTTGACGATATCCGGCAAATCCACTTTGCTCTCGAACCACAAAAGGTTCTGCGCGTCAATGTTCACTGATTTTAGGGTATCCATTTTATCTTCCTCTACCTGAAATAGCCAGGGTGCAACAAATTCCAGATCTCCATCATACTTCCTGTTAAGCAGCATATCATGAACAGGAAACTGCTGCCTGAGTGCCATCAGTCCCGGAACTTCATGCTTGGCGGTATCGTAAATCAAAAATAACATGTACTACTATTTTCTAGTTGATCATTACCATGCCACCTTTGAGCACGGCCTGTGCACCACCATTCAAGTTAAGTAAGGTATCCCCCTTCACGGCCGTTTGCATCGATGCGATATCCAGCAGCTGACCGGCTTGCATCTTTATTTCCATCATCGCATCTATTTTGATCTCATCGCTTTCCAATTCAAACTTTTTTGTTTTCATCTTAATTGATTGGTCACCTTCAATATGAATATTACTTGCTTTTACCTGTACACTATTTTCTGAGTGTACGACAATCTCCTTCTTAGCAAATATGTTCATTTTTTGTCCCTTTCTATCCATCTTGATTTCCACAGTATCTTTGTTGTCATCAAGAATAGCAATCTTAATACCCTCGTTGGTATCTACCTGAATGATACTCATGTTCTGCTCATCACCACGGGAGTAGATGTGTATGATCTGTTTGCCGTCCTGCTTCTCCAGATGGACAGCGTTGCCGCCTTTGTCTGCTCCATAAAAGTCTGTAAGAAATAGTAAGCCTCGCTTTTCGTCAAACTCTATACGACGATTGGTTCCCGTAGCAATGGTTTTGATATGGTTGCCCTCTTCTGGGACGGCATCCTTCGCCTGCTCATGATGTACTGACCCCATTAAATAAGGTGCTTCTATATTGCCGCCAAAGAAGCCAACAATAACACTATCGCCGATTTCCGGAAGAAACCTAAACCCGCGTCCGGCACCAGCATGGGGGGTGACCACGTGCATCCAGCAAGTTTCTTCATCACACCACCAGAATTTCACTTTTACCCTTCCTATTCCATCACTATCTTCATTCTGTGTAACGGTAGCATATTGTAACGCGCTTTCAATCTTAAGCTCAGGGTCTACATAAGGCGCATACTTATCCTCTTCCACAACTGCTTCAAAATGATTATAGTAACTGGTTGCCTCGCCAGAGTAGTGGGTCACGTTAGTAACAATGTAAGTCCCTTCGCTATTCTCCCCATTCATGATTTCAATCACTGCCCCTAATGCCACTGAAGGATTGTTGGTTTTACCTCTAAGTACTACAGTATTGCTTAGCCATTGTGCCTTATACAAGTCCTCGTAGCGTTTAAGGGTTTCCTCAAAGGGCACCGTCTGGCTATGGTAAGCGCTCTCTTCATCAGCTGAATGCTGCTTACTCTGAACCAATCCTGAAAATGTTTGCTTATCAGCACCTGACTGTTTGGGTGTCTTGTTAAACTTGTCTCCTTTAATGATATCGTAGCCACCTAATTTGGCCGCTACCGAGGGCATCTTCATGTTCAGTTGCAGGTCAAATACTTCATTAACACTTTGATCTAACTTAATGGCCGCACTGTCAGGTCGTTTAATGACTATTTGATTCCCGTCGTAATACAACCATTCTCCTTCGCGTTTACACAGCATTTGCATCATTCTAAACGCGGTAAGGTTATACTGGACAGTGTAATGTAAGGGCTCGGAATATAGGGGCTGTATGGATGCCGGAACATCCCCGGTCAGTGATTTGAATATATCGGACAACTTCTTCTTATTAAAAATGTTGCTTTTCTCTTCCTGGTCCAGAAGAAACATCTTGCAGTGTCCGGATATCTTAAAATCGATATAGAAGTCGTATTGGTTCATGCACTCCACAGCCAACACCACTCCTTCGAAGATCTTTTTTTGTTCTACTTCAATTTCTATACCGGCATCAAGCACCTCTTCGTAGAAATCGGCATAGGTCTTTACAGTAACGCCATTAGGCGATTCTATCTGGTAATTAAAACTAAATGAATGGAGTTCACCCAATGCCTGACTGAGTTTGAGGCTAGAGAAAAGCAATTCTCTATCTTTTATCCTGATCACCACTTTTTTCATGGTCAAATAAAGTTTGATAATTACCCGATAGAATCATTTATTAAATGGCATCATTCATTTACACCCAATCGTTAACATGAGAACCATTACCCATTGCAATTTCTTTTGCTGAAATGGTGAAGCGAACAACCATGGGATTGACATTTGCAGAGTCGTATTGCTCATCAAACTTAATTAGGTAACCTTCGTTAAACTTAAGTTCCTTCATGGTGGCGTCAGAATCGCGCTTTAAGAAAACAATGCTACCATCTTTTCTCTCAAAGTTATTGCACATCCATTCGAACAGATCTGTCTCCTGTGTGCTTTCTACCGACACGTTAACATGTCCGCCACGGGTGATTGATGACGGACGCCCGGTAGCATCTACCTCCTGATGCATATGGTAAGAACAATCCAATACATTGTACTCCTTACCGGCTACTTTCAATTTGGCTTTAAAGCTCATAGTTGTAGGAAATTTTGGGATGAAAAAATAATTTGACACAAAGCTATTCCGAATCGTACCTGCTAACAATACGTATTTTGGTGTATTTTTTTTCCTTGATTCTTGAAATACTTTTGTTGTGCAATCCTATTATCAATGAATCTTTCTAATTGTTATCATCTACGATCTGATGCCTTACTGGCCATGCTGATTCAGTTGGGTTTCCCGGCTGAGCAAGTAGACATAGACTTTAACGGAGATTTCAAAAAGAGGTATACCAGTGGTTTGGAAGCCATTAGGATCGAAGATAAAAGTGTCCATATGGCACTGAATGAATGCAGTATCTATCACCAATTACCAGAGGGCCTATTCCACCAAAGCAGGGGCAACCAGGCCAATCAGCATGCAAAAAATTACATTGACGAGCATCAGCGCTATAAGCAGGAAGCCAAATTGGCGATTAAGTTTTTCAATCCTTTAGACCAGGTGTTGTTGCTGGCAAGAGCAGATGCGCGATTAAAAAAAGAGTCTGTTCTACAGGACTTGATGAAAGAGGATACTGCATTCCTGGCGAGGTTCTGGGGTCTGGATCAATACAGCAACAACCGGTATCTATCTTCTCTTCTTCCTTTATTGTACCACAAAGAAACCTATCAGGCCCGGCCACATAAGTTAGCCGAAATAATAGGCAGTATACTCAACTGCAAAGTGCTATACCGGCTGTCCCGAGTAAGTGTAGCAGAAGTAATAGCAACAGATGCGTCCTGGCTCCTGGGTATTAACACATGCTTAGCCACTAATGACAACGAAAGTATGCGGCAATGGACATTCGTCCTTAAAGACATTGGTGTAGACCTGATTGAAGAATTCTTCACGAACAAAGACGTTGCACAGCTCCTGGATTTGCTTGTGCAGTTCTTTGTTCCTATAGATATACAAGTCGATTACGAGTTTGACATTCCCGAGTTACAAGAATTAGACCATGCAGTTTTAGGTATTTCTACACTTTAATACAGGAAGGTTATGACCTTAAAATTTTTTATTGTTTTCATTTCTTCTTTCTTCGCTTCATCTGTCCTCATCATGGTCTTGCTGAAAAAGCTAAACCAGAACTTCAGCAATTTAGGAAGCAAGACTTGGTGGACCAACATCCTATTTTCCCTCGGCGCTGCTATTGTATCGTTTCTGACCAGTATGTTGAGCAAAGACTACCTCACCACCTATATCATTCTTGCCGCGACTGCATTATTACTCGGCACCCTACTGATCTATATAACGCATCGAAAATTTTTCAAACAACACACGCACAACCGAATAAGGCAATCCGTCACCGAGGTAATGTATACCATTTCCGTACTCAACTTTATGCTTATCGGCCTGGTTGCCGCGCTGTATTATTTTGTGGGCGACAAGTTCCTGTTTTTCCCGATGCTGTGTAGCTTACTGTTTTTCCTGGTACCACTCCTGATATATCAGGCCTATCTCCATTTGGTGGCAATGCCCCATCCGGTGTATACGTATTGGGCATATCCTATGTTGGAGCCGATTGCATTGAATGACGAAGAGGAAAGCTCACCTGTTTTAGTCCTTGGCTTTAAACTAAAAAAAAGAGTGGACGAAGCCGAAAGTCTGTTTCGAACCAAAGCCCCGGTCAATATGGTTTTGGGAGATTTACTCTATCATTTTATCAACGAGTTTAATGAAGTACAAAGTGAAACGCCAATTAAATATACCAATGAACATGCCATAGCAGACAAATGGTATTTCCGAACAGCAAGAAAAAGTTGGCGATCCGGGCGCGTACTCGACCCAGCTCTTTCTATCCGGGAAAACAGGCTAAAAGAAGATGACATCATCATTTGCGACCGAATATAAACAGTGACAAAAACCTTTTACAAATGAACGCTAACAAAAAGCACTATCCGGTGCAATGGGAAAATGGCATGAAGCTCAGCAAGGACGTATTCCGGCAGCAGCATCAGGCGCATACTTACCAGAATATCCTCAACCTGAAAGCACAGGTTCACGCATTGTCTTACGGCTTATTTATGCCCTCTGGTCAGTATGAGGTGCTTCTCTCTTACGACAATCAACAAACGCTGCACCTGAGAATACCAAAATTATTAGCCACTACACCCGGCGGTTATTTGATTGACATTGATGAGGGATTTGATCAAAGCATGGGCGTACAACCCAAGCAATATCAAATGGTGATCTCCCCGGAAAAAGAAGACGGCGACTATTGGCTGGCCTTACTGGTCAATCCCTTCGATACCTATGGTCTGGCATTCGACAGCAGCTCAGGTACCCATACACTGGCAGACGCCACCTATGAATTGCTGCTGGTGCCACAAGCTGACATCAATACCACACAACTAATACCCAACGGACTGATATTAGGAGAGCTGCGCCTGCATAATAAGCAGGTAAGTATAAATGAAGAATTCATTCCTGCCGTCATGCGCGTTAATGCACACCCTGATGTGTACGAATGGTATGTATCGCTCATGAAGGTATTGGAAAATATTGAGTCGAGGTGTGTTCAAATTATTCAGAAAATTGCGCAAAAAAACCAGCAAAATGATCTGTCCAAGATTACACATCAGCTCTGTGAATCGGTGTTGCAGGTGATGAATATACAGTTGAGCCAATGCAATCTGGCAAACGGGTATCAGTCTCCTTTAGAAATTATGACAGTATTAGGTAGCATAGCCAGAAGCATCAAAAATTCAATTGATTTGAACATTGGTACCGGGAAAGAAGAATTGATGAATTACCTATCTGAATGGGTCAATATTACGCCCGGTGGCTTTGAAGAAACATTAAGCCGTGTGGCTACCTTATCCTACAACAGCATTGACAGCAATGGGAATATTGGTGCTGTAAACTATTTCATTACTACTATAAATCACCTGTTTGAGACCTTGCAAAAGCTCGACTTTGTAGGTAAGAAAAAAGATCCCGGCTTGTTTATCAAAGAAGAGACCCGGCAGGCTACTGCGCCTACGGAATTAAAAAATAACGAATCCAGCAGACCGAAACGTCGATTTTTCGGGTATTAGACCAAATAAAATAACACAAGATGAAAGCGCAAAACACTTCTGTTCGCAATGCTCAGTTTGGGCGATTTTTGATCTTCTTCATCATTGTCATTGCAGTAGTTATTGCTGCAACGCTTTTCGGCATACAAGTGCCGACAAAAGAGAATATGCAGCTAAAAAACCAGATGCAACTTCAAGAAGAACAAATCGTTTTCCAAAACGAGTTTTTAAAATTGAACATGGAAACGGTACAACTCCTGGATACGCTAGGCGTGCCTGGTATTAATACCGAGTTGACAGATGGTCGCATTACGGCTAAAATCCAGCAATTGGATGCATTGATCCAGCAGTACGCCGGCTCAGGAAAAGTGGCATACATGACCGTGGTAAAAGGACTCACCGGCCACAATGAGGCCAAAAAACTGCTTCGCCAGGGAAGTGGTAAAGAAGCGCAAATAGCGGAATATGAAAAACGCATTGCCCAATTGGAAAAGAACCGGGATGAGTGGAAGGGACAAGCAGAAAAATTGCAGATGCAGTTACAAATGATGAACCGATAAAAGGAACGTACCATGGCATTACCAAATACATATTCCAAAAAATGGATAGGATATGATATACGCTACTGGATTACGCTAGTGCTTTTAATCATACTGGCCGTGGCAGTCGTCGGCTTTAAGAAGCGCTTCTTGTTCAGTTGCCCGGTACACACGATTCCAGCCGAAGGGATTTATACCCAAAACCCTTTAATAAAGCAGTCTTTCCTGGTCAACGAACCCATTGTGTTTCAGGTGCCGGACATCCCATACAAAACAGCAGCATGGTTTGTAGATGGACAACTTAAAGCTAAAGAAGGGAAATTGACACATGCCTTTCCGGCCGCAGGTAAATACGTCGTAAAACTACTGCTGGATGGTCAATGTACCTACACTAAAATCGTCAACATTTTACCCTATAAGCACCAGACGGTAGATATCAAAACCGGAAATCCTGGAGCCTTGCCAGACGTGGTGATCGAAGGGAACGAAACCTTTGAAGCCGGCATGATCACTTATTTCACCACACCGGTTATAGCCAATGCTTACGAATGGCAAATAGTGGAAATGCCGGAGTACGGCATCAAAAACGAACCGCTCGTAGGCTACTCTATCATCAGCCCCGGAACGTACACCCTACAGCTGAAACTGAATAACGATGATCAAAAAGTGTTTACCAAAATCATCAAAGTAACCGCTCCCGTAGTTATTGCCTCGGCCGATGAAGAAGGAGACATGGAGGTACCCAGACCCATTGAACTGCCACCGCCTGTTGCTACAGGCACCAACGGAACCTCTGGCGCTAGCGAAACCTCAGGCTCTGGCGCTAGTGAAGTAAAGAAACCCAAAACCGTCTTACCGGACAGCGAGATCCTGGCCTTACTGCGTTTGATCAGAGAAGAAAAGAAAACAGTAGGTGATTTGGCCGCATCACTTTGCTATGGGGAGAAGACAAAGATATTGGCAAATGACAATGAAGTAATGACCTTAGCTGAGCTGACGGAGAAGCTGCAATCCAAGTCTTGGGCGCTGGGGAAACGCCCTAAAGTGAACAGTGTACGCACCATGCGGGAAGAAAGTGATGAAAACTGCATCTCCGTGATATACGTAAACTACAAGTAATATGGACTACTTAAAACTACCTATACTATTCGAACCCTTCTTTGAGAAACAAACCATCGCTACTTGCCATATGGAGAGTTCGATTATGCGCTTTCTGCATTTGCTCATTACTACCGCACAGGAAGAGTTCAGAGCAGACGAGCATTTTGGTCTTTCATTTTGGGAAGAAGACTACAGCACACACATCACCAGCGACTTGCGCAAAGAGCAACTGGTGCATCACCTGCAAGCACAAATAGAGCGCTATGAAAAGCGCCTGGCAGAAGTGGAGGTAGAGGTACTCATCAAAAACAATATGCTGCCCCAACAAGGCGTGATCGTAGAACGAAGAAGAGTGGAGATTAGTGTAAAAGCTAAACTCAGACACAGCTCAGCACCCTTCCGATTTAATACCGCATTCTTTATCGGGCCGTTTAATATGGACTAAAATAATCAGCAATATGGAAACACTGATCAATCCTACCTATACAAAAGCGGACATCATGCAACGCATGGTATTCACCATTGCCAAAAAATGGGACATCAATGAAAAGGAGGTCGCAGCGCGCTTCGATCCGTTGATGATGCTCCTGGTCGAGGTCATCGCCCAGGAACTGGATGTGATTAACACACAATGGGAACTATCTGTAGAAGAAATGACCGAAACCATGATCCGGCATTTCTTTCCCAAATATCCTATTCACACACACTTACCACATATCGTAGTGATCCAGGCCACTCCTGTAGACAACAAAGCCGTACTACCTGCTTTTTTCGACTTTCAGCTGCATCAGGGCGAACATACTTCGCACTTTACCCCTATACAGGAAACCCGGATCTACCCTATCCGCCAGCATAGCTTGTGGGTAAATCATGAACCATTTACGGCTTCATCCGGCTTCCAGACGAAGCAAGGCACAGTGGTACACCATATCGGAATACTGTGTGAACGCGGCGCAGACCTGCTTACACTAGACGGCTTACAAATGTATGTGGGTACGGGCACCCAAAATGAACGTTCCCTGTTACTTTACGCACTCCAGCACGGAAACTGTACGGTAAACGGAGAAAAAGTGCAGCTAAAAGCAGGTTATAAAACAGCGCAGGGTAAGGATCCGGGATTTTGGGCAACCGTACAGGATTTATCCGCTGCCCTATACCAGTCCAACTTTATCACCCTTACCCATCAGGGAGCCCTACCACCCTTAGACTCCGGACACCACGTATGGCAAAAACTGAGCGATAAAGAAAAAAAAGAAATCGACCCCAATACAGCTGTTTATATGCAATGGGAACTGCCGATACAGTTACAAGAACGATGGCTGAACCAGCTTCATATCTACTTCAACGCATTTGTTGGCATGAACCGAAAGCAAAGCAGCCTGCATCATAAACTGGATGAATTTGTAAATATAGTACCCTTATCCGTTGATCAGCATTTGCTTTTTGTAGCGCAGGTAAAGGGGGATGCAAACGAGCAGTACCAACATCTGGAAGCCGCTACAGAAGACCACTTAGCAGATGGCAGTTACCTGTTGAAAGCCAGCAACTTTGGCAAAATGAGCAGTGACACCTTACGGAATAGCCTGCAAGATTTAAAAGAACAGGTAAACAGCAACAATGCCTTTTTCGCTAATGTTTCCAATGATTACATCAGCAGGCATCTACAAGAGATGCAACGCATCTTGTATCGCCTGGAAGACAAAATGCGCGATGCTACCCCACTAAAGCAGCACCTGCAATACTTGCTTGTAAAGCCCCACCGATCCGATAAATTTGTTACGGTAACCTATTGGACTTTCGACAACCGGGATATGGAAAAGCTTCGACCCGAAACCTTACTCACCTGCAAAGGAAGCCTGATAGAAAAAGGAACGGCCTTATTGGTTACGAAACCCTACCCCCTTGCCGCCACGTACAAGAATGCCCTGAACCAACCGCTACAACAAATAGTGAGTAAAAGCGATGTAGCTACCTTGGCACGAAATGTATTTGGCACCCATCTGGACACGGTAACGCTGGAACGGGTATACCAGATCAACCAGCCTACACAGCAAACCAAACAAGTGACATTAGTCCTCAATATTAAATTAAAGGAGGGTTATGATATGGAATTTGCCCAATTGGACACCAATCGGATTCAGTATGAAATGGAGCGCCATAGCCTGTTGTCCTACCCCTTTAGTGTACACATAATGCAGCCTTAGCCATGAAAAACCTATCGATTATACTACTTTTGGTGTTGCTCGGATCAGTTAGGACACCGGCTCAGAATTTGATGAAGTATCCCGTCAATGTGGCCCAATCGGCACCTGCTTTTGTCAAATTTAAAGACCGCATCAAGACTGCAGAATTCAGTACCCCAACCGCCTACGACAACTATCAAATCAGGGTACGAAATGACGACAATACCTTGATTATCCAATACACGGCTACTGGCAATACACCCGGTGATGAGGGCCTCAACATCACAGAAGGCAACCGCAGTCACTTTCTGATCGTGTCTTATCTCAACGATTATGATATCAACAAACACCCCCAATTGTACTATGCCTTAGATGACCTGAAAAACCTCAAATCAATGGTAACAGAACAGGCAAAGATGGCTCAGGCAAGCGATTCGGAGCGGGTCGCTATGGAGCAAAAGAAACAGAAAGAAGCCGCAGCGCAACGAGAGCGGGAGCTGGCTGCTGCCAAACAGGAACAACAACAAAAAGAAGCCCAACGCAAAAAAAAATTAGAGGCCGAACGACTAGCTCAGATCAAGCTGGCGGAAAAGGAGAAAGTCGCCTTGGCTAAGGCTGAGCAAGACCGTCTGGCATTGGAAAAAGAACAGCAAAAACTGGCCCAAGAACACCAGGAGGCCATCAAAAGAGAAAAAGCCATAGAAGCGGAAAAAGAAAGCATCAGTCAGGCACAAATGGACGAAGCCAAACGGCAGCAACAGGAATTAGCCAGGCAAAAAGAACTGGAAAAAGCGCATGCAGAGCGCTTAGCCAAAGAAAAACGGGAAGAAGAAGCCAAAGCCAGGCTACTTGCTGCCCAGCAGGAAAAAGAAAAGCTGGAAGCACAAAAAAGGGCAAATGAGGAAGAGAAGAAATACGGCGTTGT
>JBEBUO010000025.1:0-17461 GCA_040393285.1 Taibaiella helva
GACTAAAGATTTTTTGGATAATAAGCTAATAGACTTACTTTTGGCAAGTAAATTAAGTTAATGGTAAATTTTTTTTGAACTACTTGTTTATGTAAATCAAAAACATATTTTTGCCCCGAACTTAAGTAAACCCACTAGAATTTATTTATTATTAAATTTTCGTAAACAACAAAATCAGATTTTATGGCAGACGTTAAAACAGCCACCGCAAAAGCACCTCTTGCTCCACGCTCCGCAGGAAAGCCTAAAAATTCAAACAGCTTCTGGATTAACCTGGTCGTTGTATTAGTTTGTATTGTTATCGGCTGGCTTATACGTATTTTCGTATTGGGAAATCCGGACAACTTTAGTGATGCCGAAAAACACGTGCCAAAGAATTTCCTGGGTAACATGTATCTGGGTGGATTTGTGGTACCTTTCCTGATTGCCATGTTCCTCATCATGCTGGCTTTCGTTATTGAAAGAGCAGTAAGTCTCAATAAAGCTAAAGGAAAAGTAAATGGCGGTGAGTTTGTACGTAAAGTACAGTATCACCTGGCTAATAAAAACGTTGATGCAGCATTGGCAGAATGCGATAAGCAAAGCGGCTCTGTAGGTAATGTGATGAAAGCAGGATTGCAGACCTATAAAGAAATGATCAGCAATACGGAGTTGACTACCGAACAAAAGCTGCTGAGCATCACCAATGAAATTGAAGAAGCTACTGCACTGGAATTACCCATGTTGGAGAAAAATCTGGTGTTCCTGTCTACCATTACCTCTGCGGCTACCCTTTTGGGTCTGTTAGGTACGGTAATTGGTATGATTACCGCCTTTGCTGCGATGTCTGCAGCAGGTGCGCCTGATCCTAACAAACTGGCTGCCGGTATTTCTGAAGCCCTGTACAACACCGCATTAGGTATTGGTACCTCATTCATTGCGATGATTGCTTACAACTTCTTCACCACTATGCTGGATGGTATTAATTATAGCATCGACGAAAGCGGATTTACGCTGACACAAAGCTTTGCTTCACACTACAAATAGTAGTTGGGCAATTTAATTTGTGGAAAAAAGTCAATTTTTCGTCTCTAATTAAAATACCAGGAAGATGCCTAAAATTAAAATGCCGCGTAAAAGTACGCACATTGACATGACGGCTATGTGTGACGTAGCTTTCCTGTTGCTTACCTTCTTCATGTTGGCCACCAGTTTTAAGCCACCGGAAGTAGTAACCGTGCGTTCTCCGGGATCCACCTCTACCATGTCCATTCCCGAAGGCTATATACTCATTACCCTCGATAAAGCCGGACGTGTATTCTACTCATTGGATGACGCTAAGGTAAAGCGGTCTGTAATTGAGCAGATTAATGATGATAAGCAGTTGGGACTGACCAGTGCCGAAATCGAAAACTTCGTCATAGGCGGTGCTGTTGGCGTTACCTTTTCCCAATTGAAATCCTATTTGGGCCTTACCCCGGATGAACAAAGGGAATATGCTAAGACTGCACCCGGTATCCCTACAGATACCACGAATAATTATGAGGTAAATGAACTGGCGTATTGGATGGCTACGACTATTGGGTATTTCCCTAAAGGGCGTATTGCGATCAAAGCAGATGGCGATGCCGCTTATCCCGAAATCAACAAGGTAATCAGTACCCTGGGAAAGCAACGCTTGTTCCGGTTCAGTTTTATTACAGATCCTAAAGGAGTACCTGTAGGTACGGCGCTATATGAAGAGTTGTCTTCAGGTACTGCCCCTGCCCCGGCTGAAGCTGAATAGACTTTACGTTGAGTTGATATGCATTAATAACGTTATTAAAATATTTGAATCATGGCAGAAATTGAGGTAAAAGGGAAAAAGGGTAATCCCAGAATTGACCTTACGCCAATGGTGGATCTTGGGTTCCTGTTGCTTACGTTCTTTATCATGACGACAACCATGTCTAAGCCTAAAGCAATGGAAATTCAAATGCCTTTTAAAGACGAAAAGCTTCAGGAAGAAGACCGTAATAAGGTGAAGAATGATGAAGCGCTTACTGTACTGCTGAGTAAAGACCACAGGGTATATTATTATCACGGTATAGGCGATGATCCGGCCAATCCCCCAAAAGTGGAAGTGACCTACTTTAAAAATGAAGATGGCATACGTGATGTGCTGATTCAGAAGAAGAAAACAGTCAATGACCTCATCAGTCAGGGTGTATTGGGTGCCGGCGATAAGGTTACCGTATTGATCAAACCCGACGAAAACAGCACGACCGACGATTTGATCAATATACTGGATGAAATGACCATCAATGCTATTCCGGTATATGCTGTAGTGGATATTACCTCTGTGGATAGAGATTTTATCGATGCCACTGAGGCGGCCAATCCTACTGCCGAATAGCCGGAATTTATGGAAAATGCCCCATTTTGCATCTTAGTAGTATAAAAGAATTCATAGTTATGGACATCAATAAAATATTAAACTCCGATTACCTCGACATTCTTTTTGAAGGGAGAAATAAGAAGTATGGCGGGTACGAGTTGCGGAAAAAGTACACCAGGCGTATGACCATAGCGGGGCTGATTGCCGTTTTGGTAGTTGGCGGTGCATTTGCTTCTACACTCATCAAGCCTAAGGAAAAGGTAGTGGAGTTGGCACCTGTGGAGAAAAAAGTGGAAATGGCTGATTTGCCACCCATTGATCCCAAAAAGCCACCACCGCCACCACCGGTAGCGCCACCACCCCCGGTTAAGCCTACGGTAAAGTTTACCCCACCGGTAATTAAGAAGAACGAAGAAGTTACAAAAGAAGATAAACCCGAACCACCCAAGGTGGAAAAGAATGAAGTGGTAGGCCCTAAAACCGTTGCTGGTTCAGGAGATCCTAACGCAATCGATCCGGGTCTGAATACTAATCCCGGTACAGGAACCGGGCCTGTAGAGTCAGGCCCACCACCACCGGATAAGATCTTTACTTCAGTAGAGCAGATGCCTGAATTTCCGGGTGGTGATGCGGCTCTGCTTAAGTATTTGTCATCCAATATTCAGTATCCTGTACAGGCACGTGAAGAAGGGATAGAAGGCAGGGTAATCCTGCGCTTTGTAGTGGACCAGAATGGTAATGTAGGCGATATTCAGATACAAAGGGATATCGGTGGCGGATGTGGTAAAGAAGCCGTAAGGGTAGTGAGTAAAATGCCCAAATGGAAAGCAGGTAAACAGAACGGTTCGCCCGTAAAAGTATATTACACCTTACCTGTTTCCTTCAGACTGCAATAAGGATTAATTGTTTACGTGTACAGCCGTTTCCTTCGGGAAGCGGTTTTACTTTGCCCCCAATTGAATAAATCTTATTTTTGCCAACAATTTTTATAACTATGATGAAACCAACCAAGAAAATTTTTCCCTTGATGATAACGGCCTGCCTGTCCGGCAGCCTTTTTTTATCTGCCTGTGGCGATAAGAGCGGTACCGCAAACAATACGGCCAGCACTAATACAGCTGCAACGACCAGTACGGACAATTCCGGCAAGATCGCTTATGTAAACCTGGACACCCTGGAGAACAATTACGAATATTTTAAAACCAAAAAAGCAGAGTTCGAAAAGCGCCAGAAGGCCATGCAGGACGAAGTAGAGCGGCTGGCCAGAACGTTTCAGAGTGAACTGACTGCTTTTCAGCAAAAAGCCCAGGCAGGAACCCTGTCGCAATCCGAGGGTGAGGCAGGCCAAAGACGATTAGCAGGCATGCAGGAAAATCTGGAAAAAAGACAGCAGAGCTTAACGGAACAGTTGATGAAAGAGCAGGAAGCATTCAATATGGAACTGCAAAAACGTCTGGATGACTTTCTGGGCAGTTATAATAAGGACAAAGGCTACGATTATATCCTTTCCTACATCAAAGGTGGGAATATTCTGTATGCCCAGCCATCACTGGATATTACCGCCGATGTGATAGCAGGTATGAACGAGGCCGATAAAAAGAATGGTACAAGCACTACTAAGGATACGACTAAATAAATCAGCGATCTTTATGGCCAAAATACAAAAAGAGAGGTAGTCCAAACGACAACCTCTCTTTTTGTATCTATCGCATTAAAATGAAACGTTAGTAGTCTTTACTGCGCGCCATGGTTGGGGGGCATGCCAAATTAAGCAGCCGTCCGTCCCATTTCTTTCAGGAAATTTACATGCGCCTTAATCGCCCTGTTTACAGTAGGGTACTCAATGTATTCCAGGTTGTAGTCCCTACAGACTTCCTTTACAATTTTGCTGATAGCTGGGTAATGGATGTGTGATATTTTGGGAAAAAGATGATGTTCGATCTGGAAATTAAGACCACCGACAAACCAGTTGACAAACTTATCACGGGTAGCAAAATTGGCTGTAGTTTTAATCTGGTGTGCGGCAAATTCATCCGGCAGTTTTTGAGAATCTATATCAGCTATGGGAAATTCCGTATCCTCTACCGTATGCGCCAGCTGAAAGACAATGCTCAGGATAAAACCACTTACCAGGCTCATGGTAAGGAAACCAATCAACCAGGGTATAAAGCCGACAACGATGATGGGCAGTACGATGAATACGGCCAGGTGCCATACTTTGACCTGCCAGAATTGAATGTGGTCCTTGGTGGTCATTTTCTTGAGGGGCATGGCGCCTATTTTCTTCGAAAAATACTTGTTGTAATCACTAAAAAATACCCAGAAGACGTACATCAGCATGTAGAGGCCAACAAAGTAAATATGCTGAAAACGATGAAATCCGGCACGATGTTGCGTAGGCGCCATGCGCATTAATTTGCCTATTTCTATGTCATCATCCACGCCATCTACATTGGTATAGGTATGATGAATCATATTGTGTTTCATGTTCCACATAAACTGGCTTACGCCCAGCATGCTGCTGGAATAGGAGGCTATTTTGCTCCACCATTTACTCTCACTAAAACTGCCGTGGCCGCCGTCATGCATGACATTAAAGCCTATGGAAGCTACAATCGCTCCAAGTAGGGCGCATTCCAGTAAGCCCCAGTACCAGGCAGGTTGGCCGATGAGCAGGTGCAGATAAATGCCGGTAAAGGCAAGAAGTAAAACGATGGCTTTATGCCACAAGGCCATATTGCCCGTGGGTTTGATATTATTGTCGGTAAAGTATTGTTGTACCTTTTGCTTGAGCTCGCTGTGCAGCGAGGGCTTTACAATAGGGAACTTAGGCAATGCGGCTGATGACATTAAAATGTATGTTTAAGTAAATTAGACTGCAAAGTTCGCGTTTATTTTTGAGAGTAAGCCGTTTTGTCAGCCAAATAGCGTTATCATGAGCTCCTGTTCCAGTCAGGACACCCTGTAGCGACGGACTTGGGAAAAAACGGTTACTTTTGACCGTGCAGCATGCTGTACCAGCATTTTATGAAGGCGAGCTACCCATTTATACCCCTTTTAATGTTCCTTTTTGTATGCACCAGAGCGTTCGGTCAGGGGGAAGTAATGATGCAGATTCAACAGGTGGATAGTGCAATTGCACATCCTGTCCTTCCAGTGCAACGCTTCAACAACCTTTCCGATGCCTTTCAGTATTTGCAGGACTGGCAACAGCGTCTTTTGCGTGAAGGCCACCTTTCGGCCTCCGTAGACAGTTTTTATTTTCAGGATAGCTTATGGCAGGCCTTGCTTTTTACCGGTCCCAGGTATCAGTGGACGCGTTTGCAGGTAGATAGCCTGCCTGTGGCACTGTTGCAAAACCTGGGCTGGCGGGACCGTGACTGGACCAATAAACCAGTTCATCCCGAAAAACTGGCCGATCTGCAGCATCAGATACTGAGGTATTGTGATAACAACGGCTACCCCTTCGCCCGAACCAGTTTGCAGGTCATTGACCGGGAGTCTGGAGGGTTGGCCGCACGTCTTCTGCTTGCCAAAGGTCCTTATACACGAATTGACTCCATAGTTGTTGAAGGGGAAGTGTCGTTAACGCCTGCTTTTTTGTTTAATTACCTGGAACTCCATCCGGGCGATCCATATGATGAAAGCCAAATTAGAAAAATAAGTAAAAAGTTAAGGGAGCTCGATTTTGTCGAGGAGGAGCGCCCCTGGGAAATGCATTTCACCATCGGTAAAAATACCCTTTACCTCTTTCTTAAGGAAAAAAAGGCGAATCAATTTAACGCGCTTGTCGGATTGCAGCCCAATACAGAGGCTACGCAGCGCTTCATGCTGACTGCTGATATGCTGCTGAGCCTGAAAAATAGCTTTGGCATGGGGGAGCATATAGCTGCAAGCTTTCAGAACTTACAATTTCAGTCACCCCGCCTGCACCTCGAAACCCTGTTGCCCTTCGTTATGGGTACACGGTTTGGCCTGGATGCGGCTTTTGATTTATACAAACGGGACACCACATTTGTACGCATCAGTTTTGAGGCGGGTATCCGTTACCAGTTGAGTGCTCAGGATTACCTGAGGGTATCCTACCAGCAACTGACCAACCGTATGATTTCTTTCAATGAGATAGAAGTGATACAGAGAAAAATGTTGCCGGATAATGTAGATATGCAAACCAAAGGCTTAGTGATGCATTATGTCATGTCCCATACAGACTACCGGCTCAATCCGAGACGTGGATGGGAAGCCGCATTAAGCCTGTCCGGTGCGTGGCGTATGGTCAGGGAAAATCCCGCTGTGACCGGAATTGTAGATGGCAGCGGGTACGACTATCGGACCTTGTACGACAGTGCCGGTATCCGTGTGTTCCAATACCGTGTGGAAGCCGTGGCGGCATATTATATACCTCTTGGTAAACAGTTTGCGCTCAAGCTGGCTTATGATGGAGGCTATATGGGTGGTTCGCCTTTTTTTCAGAATGAATTGTACCAGATCGGCGGATTCCGAAGGCTCAGGGGCTTTGATGAGCAAAGTATCTTTGCCAATCAATACCATATAGGCACTACGGAGCTTCGGCTCCTGCTGGCTGGTGATACCCGTCTGTTTATTTTTGCAGATCAGGCCTACGTGCAAACCCAGTATGGGCAGATTCGGGATGAAGGATTTCCTCTGGGACTAGGCGCCGGTATTAATTTGGATACAGGAAACGGCATCTTTAATTTAACGGTGGGTATGGGTAAGCGCAGCGGACAGGGGTTCCAATTCCGGCAGGCGAAAATACATTTTGGTTATGTCGCCTATTTTTGATGCCTGCAAAGTTCTTAAGCAATGCAAATAAAGTTGCCGCGTTAAGTGCAGCAACTTTATTTAGGTAGCCATATCTATAGCTGGTTCAAGGTGGCGTACCATTCCGCTCCACTGATATCCAATAGTTTGAGCCTGTACTCACCTTTGATTCCGGAAAGGGCAGGATCTTGGAAGTGCAGACGCGCTCTGGCGCCAAGGGGTAAAATAAGACTATGTTTGCCCGCTTTTACCCGGGCCACATAATCATTTTCAATTTGTTTTTCTCCCATCAGGGAAAGTTGTGCCTGGTTCTGTTCAAAGACCACCTGCCCATCCTGATCGAGCAATTGAATGCCGATCAGAAAAGACCCGTAAACATCGGCGCCTTCATCGCGGAATACGGTAAAGGAAAGCTGCTCGTTCCGTAGCGTCACGTCAGTAATGCGCACATGCGGTCGTACAGATAGGTTATGTAGCTTTCCCCATACACCTCCATGGAAGTATTGGTTGGTAAACAGGCTGAGCGAGAGCAATAGGAGGGCACCTGCCAGCACCATATGCCGCAGATTAATTTGCTTTAAAGGTAAGTGCCCTGAGCCTAAGAATCGGAACCAGGCCGCCTTGGTAAAGGGCAGCTTCCGGCGCATGAGGTAAGCGTCAAGGCTATAATATCCACCGCCGCTAAGGAAAATGGTAAAGCCGGAGGCCACGCCCAGAATCCCAATCTGCCATTCATCAAGGCAGGTAGTGCCTAGCCAACCGGAGCCGAGTAGTATACCGAAGGCCAGTAAAAATACGCCGATAGCCATCAGGCGGGTGAAGATTCCCAGCATAAAAAGAAGTCCGACTACCCCTTCTACAAGGGTAAACACCACCATCGCCCACCACAGCTGATCGGGCGTGCTTACAAGATGTTCAATAAGGGGTTTTATGCCCAGTGCCTGCGGTAAAAAATGGTTAAATTTTTCACCAATATATCCCGCTTCATCGGGATTCAGTTTATTTTCCAGAACCAGTCTTCTCCAAAAGGCGGAAAAGTAAGTCCATCCGGCTATCCAGCGCAACGCAGTGGTCAGCAAGCCGGCATCTATAGAAGATTGCTTGTTCATCATTTCAGTTAGTCTTTAGTGAGTAATCAATACGTCAATGCCTCCACCGCTAAACTATAGCGAGGGCATTGTAAGAAAGGAGCAAACTCCTAAATCAGGTACTGTTCGTGTAGGAGAAATAACGGCAAGCCATGCTTATAGGCTTTTGGCCTTATGGGATAGCTGGTAGCGCCGGTATCAACAGCATGTGAAGAAGTAGCAAGTGCTTCCTTGCTATGGTATTGCTGTACGGCCTTTACCTCATGCTTGTTTGTTGTGTGGTTTTCCAGGCTGGCGCAGACAGGTAGATGCTGCTGTTTCGCTACTTGTGTCGCCGTGCCAACAGGCACTTGTAAGTAGCTTTTGACTGTTCTCTTCAGGCTACAGGGCAGCATCAGAAAACCCATCATCAATAGGAGGAACAGTTTTCTGATGCCAGTGGAATGTAGTCTGGGATTCATAGAAGGTAAGTAGCGTCGTCTGTGCAGGACAAAAATAGCCCTTTTAACTGCTTCAGACTGGTTTTGGGCCGGCATTAACTTGTTACTAAGATGCTGCCTTCACAAATGAGACGAGGGTTTGCCATTAACCGATCGAAACACTGCTCCGCTCACCGATTTGCTGGCGCCACATGGCATAGTATAGCCCTTTTTCTTCCAGCAGCTCATGGTGTCCGCCCTGCTCTACAATGTGTCCTTTCTCTAATACGAAAATCGTGTCAGCATGCATGACGGTAGACAACCTATGGGCGATCATCACCGTAATGTGTTCCCGCTGAGCGGTAATATGCCGTATGGTCTTGGATATTTCTTCTTCAGTAATAGAATCAAGGGCTGAGGTCGCCTCGTCAAAAATAATCAGGCGGGGTTGGCGCAGCAGGGAGCGGGCTATAGACAGACGCTGGCGCTCGCCGCCCGAAAGTTTCAGACCGCCTTCGCCTATCATCGTTTCTATTCCGTCTTCAGCCCGTGCCAGTAAGGTCTGGCAGGAAGCCTGTTCCAATACATGCTGTATCATCTCGTCCGTAGCATCAGGATTCACAAAAAGCAGGTTTTCCTTTATGGTACCCGAAAAAAGCTGGGTGTCCTGTGTTACAAAACCGATCTGGTGCCGGAGTTCTTCGAAGTTGATGTCTTTACCGTTTTCATTATTGTAGAAGATATTGCCCGAAGTGGGGTGGTATAAACCCACCAATAGTTTAACGAGGGTAGTCTTGCCCGATCCTGAAGGGCCGACAAAGGCAATGGTTTCTCCCTTTTTGACTTCGAAGGAAATCATGTCAAGCGCTGGTTTGGTGGCACTTTGGTGCTGGAAGGATACCTGATCAAAACGTAAGCGCTCAATAGTATGGATCGCCTTAGGATGCGTAGGCTGATATTCCACCGGTCTTTTAAGTAAATCTTTCAGGTTACTCATTGAGGCCTCTGCCTCCCGGTACGACAAAATAATATTACCCAATTCCTGTAAGGGGCCAAATATAAAGAAGGAGTAGAACTGCATCATCATCATTTGTCCCACAGTAATCTGATCACGGAAGATGAAAAACAGGAGCGCAAACATGATGCACTGCTGTAGAAAGTTGACGAAAGTACCTTGAATGAAGCTGATGGAACGGATACTCTTTACTTTCTTCAGTTCCAGGTTGAGTATTTTAAAGGTGGTGGTATTCAGCCGATTGATTTCCTGCTGAGTCAGGCCCAGGCTTTTTACCAGTTCTATGTTGCGTAGCGATTCCGTAGTAGAACCCGCCAGGGCCGTGGTTTCTTTTACAATGTTTTTTTGAATGGCCTTTATGCGCTTGCTTAAGTAGCTTGTAAGTAACGCCAGCAACACCGAACCAACCAGATACACAAGGGGGAGCATAGGGCTAAGGCGGTAAGCAATAATGGTAACAAATACGAGTCCTACCAGTGTGGCAAACAATACATTGACGAAGTTGGTGATAAGTTTTTCACAGTCTAGCCGCACTTTCTGGAGTATCGATAAGGTTTCTCCGCTCCGTTGGTCTTCAAAGTCCTGAAAGGGTAAACGAAGTGCATGTTTCAGGCCATCCGTATAGAGATCGGCGCCAAATTTCTGAATCACTACGTTCACCGTATAGTCCTGAAATGCTTTAGCGATACGCGATACCATTGCCGCACCAATAATCATCAAAAGACCCATAATCACACCCTTGAAAAAGGCATGATCCAGGCCCTGGCTGCGGAAATGTTCAGCGCGATTGGCATAGGGGTCAATGAGGTAGTTACCCAGTATGTAGGGATTCAGGAGCGAGAACACCTGGTTGATAGCAGCTAGAATAAGGGCCAGGAATATCAGTCCCTTATATCGCATCAGATATTTGAGTAGTAATTTCATGTAAGTAATGATGTAAATGACAACCCGATTGCTTACCGGGGTACTTCTTGCTTGTCTATAATTTCTTTGAGTACGTCGTCTGGCAGGGCCCCTTCCATTTCACGTTCCGGGGTAAGACCAATGCGGTGTCGCATTACCGGAACGGCAATATGCAGGATGTCCTCAGGGGTAATGAAATCACGCCCGCGGATTACTGCCAGCGCTTTGGCTGCCTGCAGTAATGCCAGGCTGGCCCTGGGCGAAGCACCGAGGTACAAGGATCGGTCATTGCGGGTAGACACCGTGAGGCCTGCTATAAATTCAAGCAACTTTGGTTCCACATGTACCTGTTGCACCAATTGTCGGCACTGCTCCAGTTCCGCCCGGCTAATCACGGGTTGGACATCCTGAAGTAGCCGTTTTCCCCGGTGTGCGTGGGCTTGTTCCAGTATCAGGGTTTCTTCTGCCAGACTGGGGTGGGCCACATTGATCTTAAAGAGAAATCGATCCAGCTGTGCTTCGGGCAGTCGGTAAGTTCCCTCGTGTTCTATCGGGTTTTGTGTGGCCAGTACCAGAAAGGGCGGAGGTAATTTGTAGGTTTGCCCGTCCACGGTAATCTGCTGTTCCTCCATGACCTCAAATAGGGCAGCCTGCGTTTTTGCCGGCGCCCGGTTAATCTCATCGATCAGTACAATATTACTGAATATGGGCCCGTGCCGGAAGATAAATTTTGCCTCCTGAGGATTGAAAATATTGGTACCCAATACGTCAGAAGGCATGAGGTCTGGGGTAAACTGGATGCGGCTGAAGTCTGCATCAACAAGCCGGGCGAGTGTTTTGGCCATTAATGTTTTGGCCACCCCGGGTACGCCTTCTATCAATACATGGCCGTCGGCCAGGAGGGCGGTCAGCAAGAGTTCCGTAGCTTCATGCTGTCCGACAATGATGTTAGCGGTAGCAGCTTTTATCTTATCGCTCAGGTCATGCAGGGGTTGGAGGTCCATCCTTAAAGCATCGGGTGTGTGGTCCAGGTTATTTTCTTCCATGAGTAAATTGCTGAATTTGGGAATAAAGGGAATACAGGTATTGATCGTCGACCGATACGCCGTTTTGTACTTCTTTAATGGTGTAAATTAAGGAATCTGTTACTTCTATCGTCTGTCCTGATCTGGCCGATAGCTGCCTGACGAATTCTTTATCCAGGTTTGAGGTGTTCAGGTAGCATTGGTTCCTTACGTAGTCCAGAAAATGTTGCACCATTTTCTCTGCAAGGTTGGCATGATCCTTTTTGTTGTAATACAGGCGGCCAATGGTTTCTACAAAGGCTACGGAGGCATTTTCTGCCGGCGGTATGACCGGAATCATCCTTTGTTTGCGCTTCATTTCGAAAAGCAGATAGACCAGTAAGCCCAGCAGGGTCAATAACAGTGCTATCCGGGTGGCCGGCTGTGCCCATAATATGCTCCAGTCCGACTGGCTGCTGCGTTTATATATAAAGTCTGACCAGTAGACGTGGTTAATGCCCTCCGGCACAAAGCTCAGTGCCGTCTCCAGGTAATGCTTATGCTCCGGTTGCAACAAAAAGTAATTGCTGAATGCTACCGGGCTCGCATGCAGTAATAAATGTCCTTTGCCCATGCGGTATACAATGAAATTAGGGTGGCCTTTTTCGTTAGTGCCCAGGATGTAATAGCCGGGAGGCGCTTGCCTGTCCTGAAAACAATTCCGAAGATACATGCCCTTATCATCATTGGTATAAGCATGAGGCTCCCGTTCTGTCCCTGTAAGAAAGATACGGATAATGCTGTCGGTTTTTTTGTGGTAATCACCTGTTGCTGTTATACCCAGGCGCTCCATAAAATAATTGCTGAAATCGTTGGCCGCTATAAGTATTTGATGCCCTTCGGTTGCGAACGCGAAGAGGGAGTCTACTTCTTTATTATCGGGATAAAAGGCATTTCCTACCATGCAGATAAAGGAAACGCCTTCTTGTTTCCTAAGTTTAAATCCTAAATTGCTGAGCCTGTAACTTGGTCTGAGTACCTCCGGGGCTTGCGCAAATATGTTTTTCAGCCCCTCGTAGGCGAGATAGGTGCCATAGGGCTCTTTGCTGTCTTTTGAGAAGCTGAGCGACCAGTTTGTGGTTTTTTTTTGTTGCAAACAGCTACTTAGCCCTATTAAGAGAATAAATAGGATGAAGTAAAAGCTATATTTGTTTGTTTGCTTCATGGATTAATGTCCGAGCTTTTGCTTAAGGGCCATCAGATTGTCGTAAAAAGCCCGGAATTGCTGATCGCTTACTTCAAATCCGCCATACCAGGCATATTCATACTGCCGCGTCAGTGTGCTGAACGGCTGATACCATTCCGACTGAGAAAGTTCATACAGATACTGGTAATTGGTTTTAGCAGGCTGTAGGTTCAGCAATTCATGCGCCCCCAATATCTGGAGCAGATAGCGATAGCCATACCGTAAGGCCAGCCGGTATTGCCCCTCAGCAGCAGTACGCTGTATGTATTGTTGCCAGTCGTCAGGTACAAACTCATCAGGATCAGTAGTAAGCTGTTCCGCTGCCCATTTTTTATTGCGCCGGGAAAAGAATACCACCCCTTTGTTTCGCAGGATATAGACCACCAGTCCTGCAATCAGTAAGGCAATGCCTACCCATATCACGACCTTGCCTGAAGGGGATGAAATGAAATCAAAAAAACGTGCCAGAAAACGCTGCCAGGCACTGTTGTTTGCCTGGGGTTCCGGATGCTCTGTTACTGTGTAATGGAATGCTTTGTCACTTGTCAGTTTTGTCCAGGTGGTTTGTTTTATATTTCTTTCCGCTGGTGGCGGGTAGCTGTCCAGCCTGGATATCTCTTCCAGTAGGGAACTGCCTTCAATTGTAGCTACAGCAGCTTGCTGATCCTGTGCCGGGAGCCGGCCTGTACTCAGAACGACCATGCCGGTTAAACAACAAATAAAAAATAATATGCGAAACATGTGGGTATGAAGGTAAGTAACCCCTTAATAAAGAGAAAAAAAATCTGAAATTAGCCGGCCTGCATGGCGGCTGCCTTCATTTCCATTACCTTTTCTTTACCTAAGTACTTTTCTATGCCGAAATCAAGTAAATAGATGAGCGGCGTGAGCAGCAGCGCCATGCAAAATTTGTATGCATAGTTTACCAGGCAAATCGCCAGGACCAATTGCCAACTCCAGCCATTACCTATTTTAAAGGCGATGAACAGTACAATAAAACTATCGATAAGCTGGGAAACGACTGTAGACCCGGTAGCACGCAAAAAAATTAGTCTTTCTCCGGTTCGTTTTTTGATTTGCTGAAATACATATACATCCACCAGCTGGCTTACCAGAAAGGCTACCAGGCTACCGGCAATGATCCACATGCCTTGCCCGAATATGACGGAAAAACTTGTTTGCATATCAGGTATGCCTTCCTGTACCCGGCTCCCTACCCAAAAATCGCTGGGCGGCATGCCGATAGTGACGTAAAACATTAGAAATGCATAGAGGATGAGGATCACGGCTGTCCAGGAGATGCGTTTGACGGCTTTGGGCCCGTAATATTCATTCACCACGTCGGTGAGCACAAACTCTAATGGCCATAGCAATACGCCACAGGTAAGTGTAAAAGAAAGTCCGCTTTGGCCGAGTAAGGTGAAATCGGAGGGAGGCAGGCCGAAAAGTTTTTCCAGGGAGAATAATTTACCGCCGATACACTCGGCAATCAGTGCGTTGGCCACAAAGAAGCAGGACAGTGCCAGAAACAGTTTAGTGGGCTTGTCGTTGAGTATTTTTTGAATCATATCAGGTGCGATGTAGCGTCAAAAATACATCAGAGAATCTATAAATTTGTGCCCCGCAGTCACAGCCCGAGGCAGGGTGGTCAATAGGGCTGTAAAAGCGGTGAAAAAAAAGTAAAAAAAAAGCAGGCGATATTTGATAATTCAAAATAGAATCATACCTTTGCCGCTCCAAAAGCAATAATAGTTAAAAATGCTGTCGTTGCAGGCGGAAAAGTTCTTTGTTTTTGTTTATAAAAGGCCACTTTAGCTCAGATGGTAGAGCAACTGATTTGTAATCAGTAGGTCGCTGGTTCGATTCCGGCAAGTGGCTCCTTTTCATAAATTATGGGAAACGAATAGGTGTATTCGTTTTTGCATAAAAATAATATTTTGGGTAGTTGGCCGAGTGGTTAAAGGCGGCAGACTGTAAATCTGCTCACGTACGTGTACGGAGGTTCGAATCCTTCACTGCCCACTTTTTTATTTTTGCGGGAGTAGCTCAGTTGGTAGAGCGACAGCCTTCCAAGCTGTAGGTCGCGGGTTCGAACCTCGTCTCCCGCTCAAAGGATAATAGATTAGGATTGGTAGATTGGAATTATTGTATTAGGGTTGTTTTCCGGCCTAAGGCAATACCTCTGATGTACAGTCCCAATGCTGTTGTAGCTCAGTGGTAGAGCACTTCCTTGGTAAGGAAGAGGTCGGCAGTTCAATCCTGCTCAACAGCTCATAGAATTTCGTAAATTTTTTTACAATCTATAATTATAACATTCTTCTAAAAAGAAATAACAATGGCAAAAGAGACCTTTAAGAGGGAGAAACCTCACGTAAACATTGGTACCATTGGTCACGTTGACCATGGTAAAACTACATTAACTGCCGCTATTAGTACCGTATTGGCTAATAAAGGTCTGGCAGAGAAGAAAGATTATGATGCGATTGATAACGCTCCCGAAGAAAAGGAACGTGGTATTACGATCAATACTTCACACGTAGAATATCAAACAAATTCTCGTCACTATGCCCACGTTGACTGTCCAGGTCACGCGGATTATGTGAAAAACATGATTACCGGTGCTGCTCAAATGGATGGCGCTATCCTCGTAGTAGCTGCTACTGATGGTCCAATGCCACAAACTAAAGAGCACATCCTGCTGGCTCGCCAGGTAGGCGTACCCCGTATCGTTGTGTTCATGAACAAAGTTGACCTGGTTGATGATCCTGAAATCCTGGAACTGGTTGAACTGGAAATCCGTGAGCTGTTAAGCAAAAACGATTTCGACGGTGATAACACACCTATCATCCAGGGTTCTGCTCTGGCTGGTCTGAATGGTGAACCTGCCGGTATTGAAGCGATTGAGAAATTGATGGATGCTGTTGATGAGTACATTCCATTACCTCCCCGTCCGGTTGATCAACCCTTCCTGATGTCTGTAGAGGACGTATTCACCATCACTGGTCGTGGTACTGTGGCTACCGGCCGTATCGAGCGTGGTGTGATCACTGTAGGTGATGCAGTAGAAATCGTTGGTTTCAACGAATCTCCGCTGACTTCAACCTGTACCGGTGTGGAAATGTTTAAAAAACTGTTGGATCGTGGTGAAGCTGGTGATAACGCCGGTATCCTGTTGCGCGGTATTGAGAAAAAAGATATCCGTCGTGGTATGGTAATCGTTGCCCCTAAATCTATTACACCACACACTGAATTTAAAGGTGAAGTGTACGTTCTGGGTAAAGATGAAGGTGGCCGTCACACACCATTCTTCAACAAATACCGTCCTCAGTTCTATTTCCGTACTACCGACGTAACTGGTGAGTGTATGCTGCCAGAAGGTGTGGAAATGGTAATGCCTGGCGATAACGTAAACCTGACTGTTAAGCTGATCGCACCTATCGCGATGGATAAAGGTCTGAAATTTGCGATTCGTGAAGGTGGCCGTACTGTAGGTGCTGGTCAGGTAACTGAAATCCTGAAATAAGATCTGAATAAGATTTAATGTATAAAAAGTAGCTGTTCCATTCGGAGCAGCTACTTTTTTTGTATTTATTTGAGTGAGGACATCTGGCAATCTTTTTTATCTTTATGAAATAAAGTACAAGTAAATGGATATCGAATCGTTTAGGGAATGGTGCCTCCAGCTTCCCGGCACTACCGAAGGCATAAAATGGGAAGAACACCTTTGCTTTATGGTGGAAGAAAAAATTTTCGTGCTCATGGATCTGGCACCACCACACGCGCTGGCGCTGAAGGTAGACCCGAATAACTTTGATGCTTTAGTAGCCCGGGAAGGTATTAAGCAGGCGGGACACATGGCGAAAAGGCAATGGATACGGATTGGTAGCCTGGAGTTATGGAGCGAGCAAGAGTTGAAAGATCAGGTGATGCAAAGCCGGACATTGGTCATTGCTAAACTCACGAAGAAGCAGCAGGCGAAATATATGTGAATCGTAGTCAGCATGTGTAACAATATGGGCGATGAAAAATGATGTAGAGCAATATATCAGTAGCTTCCCGAAGGAAGTGCAAACGGCACTGGAACAGGTGCGTGCTGCTATTCGTAATGTAGTTCCGGAGGCTGAAGAATCCATCAGCTATGCAATGCCTACGATTACCTGGAAGCAACAACCGGTATTGTATTTTGCCGGTTTCAAGCACCATATTGGTTGCTATCCTGCCCCTGTGGCCGTCAAGGCTTTTCAAAAAGACCTGGCGGCTTACGCTACGGGAAAGGGCTCCGTACAGTTTCCTGTAGATGAACCAATGCCTGTAGTGCTTATTCAAAGAATGGCGACGCATCGCCTCCAAACCATAAAAAAGAACCTGCGCACTCCGAGCCTAAGGACCTGCAAGCGTGGACATCGTTTTTATAAAAGCAGCAATTGCCCCACCTGTCCAAAGTGCGCGCGAGAGCGATTAGCGCATGATGATTTTATGCCCCAATTATCGGCGCCTGCACGGCGTGCCCTGGCGGGGGCAGGCATTCGTAGCCTGAAAGCGTTATCCCGCATGAGCCAAAAAGAGGTGCTGGCCTTGCACGGTATCGGCAAAGCAGCGCTACCTATATTAGTTGCTGCCCTCTCCGGGGCAGGTATGACCTTCAAAA